>CAZWXC010000129.1:0-6836 GCA_964637935.1 uncultured Flavobacteriales bacterium
TTCAATCTTTTTTAGATTCGATAAAAATCAAAAACACATCAAGAAATGTGATGATGGTTGCGCAAAACGCTCAAGAAATTTTGATGACATTGGCTCCAGGAACTCGTGCTCCTGACTTTAAGTTTAGCGATGTTGTTGGCAATATTTATCGATTTGACGAATATGAAGGCACATTGATTTATGTGCAATTCTTTGACCGATTCACACCTGAAGCGCTGCAAGAAATGAGCTTAATGAAAGTGCTTAAAGAAGGATATGGTGCAGATGTCGCTTTCTTTTCAATAAGTCTTTCTGAAACCAATGCTAGATTGAAAAAGATATCGGAGCAACAAGGATTTGATTGGTTTTTTGGAACCGCAACTTCGAGTTCTCAATTGCGCGAAGCTTATGACTTAAGAGCTCTGCCCGCCTATTTTTTCATTGATGAAAAAATGAAGTTTGTGCTTTCACCAGCTCCAGCACCGGGCGGACAAATAGAAAAGGCATTCGCTAAAAAATGGCAACAAAACCATCCCAATAAGCCGCTTTTATTCAAATTACAACCACCTGAGGTAACAGGTGAAAAAGTTAATTTACCCGAAGGAGTAAATCTTGAAAGTGGGAAATAACATCTTGAATTGAACCATAAGCTCTGTTCATTTTCTCTGTATTCACAGGTATATTTTCCCAAATAGCTTGTTCTATATCTTCTTCTGATTGAGGCACCAAAGCAGATTGATGATTCGTTTTCATCAAGAACCAAACAGAATCTTTGATCACTGTTTCACCATTTCGTTCTGTATAAAGATGATACGTATGAAAGGCATTTGAATCGATTTTCAAACCGCTCACACCGCACTCCTCCTCTACTTCGCGCACAGCGCATTGCTCAATTGTTTCACCTGCATCCAGTTTACCTTTTGGCAAATCCCAAAAACCTCTTCGGTGTATCATCAACAATTGGTCATTTCCGTTCAATACGAAACCACCACCAGCCAATATTATCGGCAACTCTGCCATCAATTCACTCACGAAAATATCCAAATTTTCTACCTCAACAATTTGGTTTTCAGACAAGCTCATTCGCTTGAAACAATCAATCCAAAAACGCAGCTTTTCAAGTTCCTTCTCAGAAAGCGTCTTTGGTGCTATCAATTGCTCAATTCTCGAATCTTGAGTAAAGATTACGCTCTTATCCTTGATGAAAAACTTATACTTTCGCCCCATGAATTACAGTTTCAATTCTGCCCACAAAGTAGCTGAGTTTTTGTTGCAGATCAAAGCTATTTTACTAAAACCAGAAGAACCTTTCACGTGGGCTTCTGGCTGGAAATCGCCTATCTATTGCGATAACCGCAAAACACTTTCATACCCTCGAATTCGCACCTTTATTCGTCAAGAAATCGTGAAAACGATTGACGAAAATTTTGGTCGTCCAGATTTGATTGCAGGTGTTGCTACAGGTGGAATTGCTCAAGCTGCATTGGTTGCTCAAGAATTTGGTTTACCATTAATCTACGTGCGTCCAAACAAAAAAGCGCACGGTACCCAAAGTCAAATTGAAGGTGTGGTAGAATCTGGTCAGTCTGTAATTGTGATAGAAGATTTGGTTTCTACAGGCAACTCAAGCTTAATGGCCGTAGATGCTTTGCGCGAACAAGGCTGCATAGTAAAAGGCATGGTGGCGATGTTTACTTATGGTTTTGAAGAATCAAAAAAGAACTTTTTAGACCATAAATGCCCTTTGGTTACGTTAACCGACTTTGACTCGTTGCTCGAGAAAGCCATCGAATCAAACTATATTCAAGAAGCAGATCTGGAATCTTTAAACGAGTGGCGTAAGAATCCTGCCGCTTGGAAACAATAACAACAATATTTTGGCAGAATTCAGTAGTTCATCTTTTTCTATAAATGCAAGCAACGCAACTTTGCTTGATTTTTTAAGTGTTCCGGCTAACTTGTTGGAAATTCTTCCTGCAGATCGCATTGAAGATTGGAAGAGTGAAGGAGACAGTTGCTCATTCAAAATCAAAGGATTAGCTCACATTTCATTGAAGCTTTCTTCAAAAAGCAATACTCAAGTGGTGTATGCAAATACTTCTGATAAGCCATTTGCATTTAGATTAAACATCAACGCGAATGACGCGGGAAATGCAAACTCAAGCCTTGATGCTTCTTTTGACGCGGACGTTAACAGTTTTATGAGTATGATGCTGAAGAAGCCGCTTTCAGCATTTTTAGATTCGTTGGGAGAAGCTATCCAGAAAAAGTATTCAGAAGCTTAATTTCTCCATTCACAAAAGATTTTACATCGCCTTGCATTTTCATTTTAAGTGCGCCATCATCTCCTACTCCGATGATTTCTCCTTCTAGTTCATTTTCATGAAAACGAAAATTGACGGACTTGTTTTTCAAAAACAACTTTCTGTTAAAGGCATCAATTAAAGCCGCTGAATTTTGAATCCAAAAACGAAGCTTTTCTTCGGCTAGTTTCTGCCATGCAGCAATAAACTCCTCTAAATTCACTTCAGCTTTAGTTTCTATGGAAATGGAGGTTGCTTCCCAATCAAAAGCATCGAACGAAGATTGATTTACGTTCAACCCAACACCAATCACACTACTTTCAATCCTTTCACCTTTGATTTGATTTTCAATTAAAATGCCTGCAATTTTTTTTCCTCTAACAAGAATATCGTTTGGCCATTTAATTTGAGCGATCAGGCCATAATTCTGAAGCAATTCTATCAAAGACAGCGCGGTAGCAGCCGATATTAAAAACTGATTTTTCACCTTGATTCTAGGAAAGAAAACCAAAGACGAAAGCATGTTTTTTCCAGCATTACTTTGCCAAGATTTGCCGCGTTGCCCTTTGCCTTGTTCTTGAAATTGAGCCGACACCAAAGTAAATTCATCTATGACACATTGGCCGAGAAGCTGAGTGGTATATAAATTGGTTGAAGCAACAACCGATAAGCGAATTCTGTTACCGTTCATCTTGGAAGTAAAACCGATGTTTCTATTCCTACAAAAGACGGAAATTGATTGCTTAACTTTGAAATGAGTTTTAAAAACCTCTGATGACGAAAACACAACAAGCACTTTCTTCGGAAAAATTGGCAGACATTGCCATAAAAGGCATTCAGGAAAAAAAAGGAAATGAAATCGTAAAACTTGATCTACGAAAATTAGATCACGCTATTGCCGATTACTTCATTGTTTGCCACGCAAACTCAACAACACAAGTTTCATCTATTGCAGATTCTGTTGAAGACGAAATAAGAAAAACCACAGGCGAAAAACCAATTGCCGTGGAAGGAAAACGCAATGGTGAATGGGTACTAATAGACTTTGCAAACGTGATGGTTCACGTTTTTCAGAAAGAATTTAGAGAGCATTACGCTCTTGAAGATCTTTGGGCTGATGCCTTAGTTGAACAAATCAACGATTAAACCATTTTATTGACTAGAATAGGATAAAGAGAGAATGAGCGATCAAAATACAGAGCAGCCAACTGAGCAAGGCTCAAAGGACAAAAGCAAAAAGAAAAAGGTTCTTCCAAACAGACCCTTCAACCCCTACTGGATATATGTAGTAATTGCCGTAATTTTAATTGGACAATTACTGTTTAGCTTCAGTTCCGGATTACCTAAAATAGATTCTTGGAACGAGTTTAAAACAGAGATGTTATTGCCCGGTGACGTGGATAAAATTGTCATCGTACAAGCAGAACGAGTGGCCCAGATTTACATCAAAGACGAGGCTTTGAATTCAAAACCAGAACTTTATTCAAAAGCACTCGAAAAGCCGTTTGGCCAAGCAAATTCTAGAGGTCCACATTTCCAAATCTCAATAGGCAATGCTGAGCTTTTTGTAAAGCAATTGGACGAAGCTCAAAAAGATTTACCAACTGAAGATAGAATCATTCCAGAATATGACAACCGCACCAATTGGGGGGCAGATGCGCTAAGCTGGTTGTTACCAATTGCATTAATGGTTGGTCTTTGGATTTTCATCATGCGCAGAATGAGCGGCCCAGGTGGTGGTGGTGCTCAAATATTCAATATCGGAAAATCAAAAGCCGTATTGTTTGACAAAAACACTCAAGTAAAAGTGACATTTAAAGATGTTGCGGGACAAGAAGAAGCGAAAGAAGAAATCGAAGAGATTGTTGATTTCCTTAAAAATCCAGATAGATACACCGCACTTGGTGCACATATTCCAAAAGGAGTATTACTTGTAGGACCTCCGGGAACAGGTAAAACGCTTTTGGCGAAAGCCGTGGCCGGTGAAGCTCAAGTTCCATTCTTCTCATTGTCAGGATCTGACTTCGTAGAAATGTTTGTTGGCGTTGGCGCATCACGTGTTCGTGATCTTTTCAAGCAAGCCAAAGAAAAGGCACCAAGTATTATTTTCATCGATGAAATAGATGCTATTGGTAGAGCTCGTGGTAAAAGCGCAGCCCAAGGATCGAATGACGAACGCGAAAACACCTTGAACCAGTTACTAACTGAAATGGATGGTTTTGGTACAAATAGCGGTGTGATTTTGATGGCTGCAACCAACCGAGCAGACATTTTAGACAGGGCATTGTTGAGACCAGGACGATTCGACCGTCAAATTCATGTTGACATGCCTGACTTGAACGAAAGAAAAGAAATTTTCAAAGTTCACCTCAAGCCATTGAAATTAGATGATAAAGTAGATGTTGAATTCTTGGCAAAACAAACTCCAGGTTTCTCTGGTGCTGATATAGCCAACATCTGTAACGAAGCTGCTCTTATTGCTGCAAGACGCAAGAAGAAAATGGTGGAGAAAGAAGATTTTATTGATGCTGTAGACCGGGTGGTTGCTGGTTTAGAAAAGAAAAACAGAATCATCACTCCAAAAGAGAAAAAAGCTATTGCCTATCACGAAGCTGGACATGCCGCTGTAAGCTGGTTAACAGAACATGCGTCTCCATTAATTAAAGTGACCATTGTGCCAAGAGGTCGGTCACTGGGTGCTGCATGGTACTTACCTGAAGAGCGTCAATTGACCACTGCTGCGCAAATGATGGATGAAATGTGCGCTGCGCTTGGTGGACGTGCTGCCGAACAAGTAGTGTTTGGAGAAGTAAGTACTGGTGCATTAAGCGATCTTGAAAAAGTAACTAAGCAAGCTTACAGCATGGTTTCTGTTTATGGATTGAATGAAAAAATCGGTAACATCAGTTTCTATGATAGCAGCGGTCAAAGCGATTATTCATTTTCGAAACCATACAGTGAAAAAACTGCCGAATTGATTGACGAAGAAGTAAAAATAATTGTGGACGGAGCCTACCAGCGCACCATGCAAATACTTCAAGACAATCGTGATAAATTGAATCAATTAGCAGAGCTTTTACTCGAAAAAGAAGTCATCTTCAAAGAAGATATGGTGCGCATTTTTGGTGAGAAAAACACATCAAAAGAAGAACAACCACTTATTCATAAAGAAGAAGTAGCAGCGTCTATTGAATCTTCAACCGAAAAAACTGTTGAGACAGAGCAAAACAATGACACAACTTTAGAAACAGAGCATAAAACCAACGAAAGCGATGAACCAACCGCCTGATAACTGGGTACTTGTATTCAGATCTACATCTGAATATGAAGTAGACATTGTGAAGGCAATGTTGGCTGACAATAGTGTAATGGCAGAAATGATCAATAGCCACGACCACATACTTGAAAGCTTAAACGTGAATAAAGAAATCGGCCTGTATGTCCATAAATCTGAATTGGACAAAGCAGCCAAAATCATCAAAGATTCAGAAGTTGAGTAATCTGGTTCAGCGCACCCTGTCTTCCATCGTTTTTGTGGTTTTGATTATTGGTCCACTTTTTATAAACGACATAATCGCATATGCGCTTTATGCTCTTTTTGGAGCATTAACCCTAAATGAATTACTCAAACTCGCAGATAAAAACGGTGCCAACACAAACAAAATCTTGGGTTTTGGTGTGTTTGGCACCTTTGTTTTTTTAGGCTACGAACTATTTATTGAGAGTTACGGAAACGAGCGCACTGCACTGCTCACGCTTGCGGTGCTTGTTCTTGCTGCCATTTTCATGGAAATATTTAGAACCGGGAGCACACCTTTTCAAAACCTTGCTTCTACCCTTTTCGCACCATTTTACACTGCCTTATCATTTATTGGAATTGCCTATTTCACCACCTTTCGTGACGATTTACCACAACCATGGATTGTAATTTCATTATTCGCATTAATCTGGATTAATGATTCTGCCGCTTATTTGGTGGGAAGAAAAATCGGTAAAACAAAGCTGATAGAACGCCTTTCTCCGGGCAAAACAATTGAAGGCAGTTTAGGTGGCGTTTTCTTTGCAATGCTTGCCGCCATTGGTCTTAGTTACATTGATGGTATGCCCAATATGCTCACAATGGTTGGTTTCGGAATAGTATGCGTAGTTTTTGGTGCGTTAGGCGATTTATTCGAATCAAGAATAAAAAGAGCTGCTGCAGTAAAGGACTCGGGCAAGTTTTTACCAGGTCACGGAGGTTTTTTTGATCGATTTGATGCAATGATGTTCGCTATTCCCGCAGCTATACTTTTCTTTGAAGCTTTTCTACCCAAGCTTTAAAATACTACTATGAAATTTCACAAAGAAGGACGTGCCTCCATTGTTCTAGCTACGCTAGTTTCTTTGGGCTTGATTATCGTTGCAAACTATTGGTTTGGCGATGTGCAAGCCATAAAAATGTTGGCTATTGCCTTAGCCTTCGCATTGATGGTGATTATCCTTCAGTTTTTTAGAAATCCTCCGCGTAGAATGCTATCAATGGACGATGCTATCATTGCACCTTGTGATGGTAAA
>CAZWXC010000130.1:0-6826 GCA_964637935.1 uncultured Flavobacteriales bacterium
TTGAGTAATTGTTCCTTGGTGTGTACTTCCTACAGTGAATACTGTTTCGAAAACATCCCATGGATTTTCTTCTAACTGCTTGTGACCTAGGCTCAATCTTCTGTTTTCCTTGTCAATTTCAAGAACTACAACATCCATGTCTTCGCCTACTTTAGTAAACTCAGATGGGTGGTTGATTTTCTTGCTCCAAGAAAGATCAGAGATGTGAATAAGACCATCGATACCTTCTTCCAACTCAACAAATACACCAAAATTAGAAAGGTTTGTAACCTTACCTGTGTGCTTGCTTTCAACTGGATAACGAGCTTCGATATCTTCCCATGGATCTTTTGTAAGTTGACGTGTGCTCAAAGAAAGCTTGCGTTCTTCACGATCAATTGCGATTACTTTAGCTTCTACTTCGTCACCAACTTTAAAGAATTGGTCAGCTGTGCGTAAGTGTTGTGACCAGCTCATTTCTGAAACGTGAATCAAACCTTCTACACCTGGAGCCACTTCTACAAACGCACCATAATCAGCAAGTACTACTACTTTACCTTTTACAGTATCGTTTTCTTTCATGTTCTCATCCAAAGAATCCCATGGGTGAGCAGCAAGTTGTTTCACACCAAGTGCGATACGCTTCTTCTCATCATCAAAGTCAAGGATAACAACGTTGATTGTTTGATCCAATTCAACCACTTCTTCTGGGTGGTTGATACGACCCCAGCTAAGGTCTGTAATGTGGATAAGTCCGTCAACACCACCAAGATCGATGAATACACCGTATGATGTGATGTTCTTAACAGTACCTTCAAGTACTTGACCTTTCTCCAATTTCTGCATGATCTCCACTTTTTGTTGCTCGATTTCTGCTTCGATCAACGCTTTGTGAGATACTACAACGTTTTTGAATTCATTGTTGATCTTAACAACTTTGAATTCCATGTTTTTACCAACGTAAACATCGTAGTCACGAATTGGCTTAACATCAATCTGAGAACCAGGAAGGAATGCTTCTAAACCGAAAACGTCTACAATAAGTCCACCTTTGGTTCTGCACTTAACATAACCAGTAACAATTGTATCTTCTTCTTTAGCTGCATTTACTCTTTCCCAAGCACGCATCATACGAGCTTTTTTGTGTGAAAGAACTAATTGTCCTTGTGCATCTTCAGTTTTTTCGATGTAAACTTCTACAGGATCGCCAACCTTAAGATTTGGGTTGTGACGGAATTCTGGAGCTGGAATTACACCTTCGCTTTTGTAACCGATGTTTACAACTACTTCACGAGCAGTCATCGAAACCACAACACCATCGCGCACTTCGTGCTCGTTGATAGATGTCAATGTTTCATCATACATCTGTTCCATGTTAGCGCGCTCTTCGTTAGAGTACTTCTCGCTTTTCTTATCGATTTTGTTCCAATCGAAGTTTGCCAACTGTGCATCAAGCTCAGCTTTGCGCTCTTCTTTTGTTAAAACCTTACGTGGAGCTTTTTCCTCTGCTACTGGAGCATCTTCGCCTTCAGTCACCTCTACTGGTGCTTCAGCTTTTTTTGTTCTTGGCTTTTTTGGAGCTTCAGCCGTTTCTTCTGCTGCAGTTTCTGCAACTTCAGTAGTAGTAGTTTCAACAGTTTGTGCTGTTTCTTCTACTTGGTTTGCAGCATTTTCTGCTGCTTCGTTTGTGTTTTCAGCCATGTGGCAAAATTTGTATCCTTCTCAAGCCGATGCAAGAAGGAGAGTTTTATTTGTAAAGGAGCCATCGGTAACCCCCATTATTTAAAGGGGTGCAAATGTAGATTTATTAAAGCTAAAAACAAGGTTTTTTCTGATTGAAAATCAAAGAGTATTGATTTAAAATCTAAGATGTTAGCGATGAAGCTTGGTACTAATTAATGGTGTCATGTTCTATTCGATTGTTCAATCGAAATTCTCACCTCAATAAAATAAGATTCTCAAAAACAAAAACCTTTAATAATCAAGAATTTAAATTAAATAAATTAGCCTCTTTTTGATAAATTAGCTAACCTCTTGAGCACTGGAGGATGAGAATAATGCACAAAGACATAAGCAGGATGCGGTTTCAAGTTTGAAAGGTTTTCGCGAGTTAAAACCTTCAATCCTTCTCCCAATGCATCTCCGTCAAAGGTAGTTTTAGCGTAGTCATCAGCTTCAAATTCATTTTTCCTACTCAGCATATTCATTCCAATGCCAATAAGCGTACTAATGGGTGAAAAAATGATACTAAAAGCGATAATACCCACATGAAAACTAGCATTAATAGATCCTAATGCTTGACTAAAAACATCCATTCTTAAAAACAATCCGAGAAGAAATAACATGATTCCGGTTTGAACGATCGACAGCACCAAAGACTGCGCAGTATGCTTTTTCTTGTAGTGACCTACTTCGTGCGCCAGCACAGCCACTATCTGATCCGTAGTCAACTGTTCAATTAAGGTATCGTAAAGGGCGATTTTCTTCTTTGGCCCAAGTCCACTAAAAAATGCATTGGATTTAGAACTCCGCTTTGAGCCATCCATCACAAACAAATTAGTAAGCTTAAAATCTACTTTGGCGCAATAATTCTCAATAGCAGTGCGCAATTCGCCATCGGGTAACGGAGTAAACTTGTTGAACAAAGGCATGATAATACTCGCGCCAAACATGGTCATAAACAAACTAAAACCACTGAAAATCAACCAAGCAATCCACCAGAAATCCGACTCTAGTTCGTAATAAATCCAGATGATTAACGCACCAAGTGGCGCACCTATCAGTAAAGTAAGACCTAGTCCTTTAAGTAAATCCAGCACAAAAGTGCGTACCGTTGATTTATTAAACCCGAAGCGCTCTTCTATCACAAAAGTTTGATAAATGCTAAAAGGCAATGAAACGATGGAAGAACCCAATCCTAAAACCGCAAAATAGACCAATGCTAAAACCACTGGATTCTCAAAATAGAAGGAGAGGTAAATATCTAAAAGTCCAAAATATCCGCCAATCAAAAGCATTAGCGACAAAATGATTGAAATACTAGAACTGATCACCTCTACCCTGCCATTGGCTTTGTCATAAGCCAGCCATTTTTCATATTGCTCTTTATCATAAATACCCGCAGCTTCCACAGGCATTGCTTTGGATTTCTTTCGATCATTCAGATATTCGAGTGTTTTTTCAAACAAAAAATCAATGATGACAATTGCCAGAATAATATAAAAAAGGGTTTGAACCATTTCGCGAAAGTAAAGTCAATATTTGTCAGATTTTGAAATATTGCAATCACCCGATTAGCTCAAAAAAACATCGTTCAAACGAAACTCGGAGAAAAACAGTGAAAACTGCCGACTAAAATCAGTTTGCCTTTTTCACAAAATAAAACTCCATGGTTCCTGATTTTTTTAAACCAGCCGCGACTTTGCTCAACAACCAAAACAATGGCAAAGTAAAGTAGACAAAAAGTCTTTGAATGAAAATATTGAACGCAGAAGCATGGACTTCATGCTTGTTGCCTTTTAGCCATTCATAAAGCGACTCACGCTGGTTTTGCAAAACGTTTAATATACTTTGCTGATAACCATATGGGTTGTATTCAAAATGATCGTGTAGCTCGTGCTTTAATTCAAACCCGAGTTTACCCAACTCTGAGATCAATCTTTTACGAGTCATAAAAAACAAATGACGAGGCGGGTCTAGGTGAAACCAATTGCTTTTGAAGCATTTGGCTTGGTAGGATTCGATGTTCGGTATAGCAATCATTAGCACACCATTCGAGTTTAGCAATTTGGCAGCTTTCTCAAGCACAAACTTTGGGTCTGGTAAGTGCTCAAACACATGATTTAAAGTGATTGCAGAATAAGAATTCTCCGCTAAATCTAAATCTTTGAGCTGGCCAATGTGTAGCTTTATGTGCTCATTTTTCGATGCTCTCAAAGCACTTTCAGCATCTATTTCAATGCCTTCACATTCAAAATTTCCTAAAGCATGAAACTGACTAAGTGCACTGCCATCAGCACAACCAATGTCTAAAACCTTGCCGCTACCCACGTGCTTAGCAATCAATTTTGCTCTTCGCTTTTTCGATGCCAACAGCATCTTCTCAATAGCAGGATTAAATTTTGAATCTCCAGCACCGTAGTAATCACGATTGTATGCTCGTTCTAATTGAGCCGCAGTTGGTCTAGGACTTAAATTAAAGGTATCGCAGGTATGGCATTGAATAATCGAAAAATGATCGCCATAAAAATCTTCCGTATCAAAGCACTTTATACCTGCTTTTGATTGGCAGTAATAACATTGAAAAGCGCTCATTAATTTGTTTAGTCGGAATGATTTAAAGCAGCTTCGATGATAAAAATTATTTCTAAAAGTGAAACTTCAAGAATAAAAAAAACTCGAAACCAGCATCGGATTATGCCGATTTCGAGCTTAAGCTAAACCTTAAAATCAACTATTGTTTAATCCATTTTTCCATAAAAGTAGCGCCACTTTCTGTCTCCATTTTCAAGAAATAAACACCTTCAGAAAATGAAGAAAAGTCAACATCTTGATTGGTACTATTAGCACGAATATCTAGTAATAATTTGCCGCTCAAATCATAAATAAACAAGCGAACAATTTGATCTGAAAGGCTGCTCACCGTAACAGAATTGTGAGTTGGATTAGGATAAACTAATGGTCTATGTTCAGCATTAGACTCTGATATGCTGGTTGTATTGATCCACTTAAGGTGATCGGCATACAGAACAAACAATAGTGAATCTTTTGTTTCGTCAGCAGCAAGCGAAATTACAGGAGCTATATGATTATCAACCCCGAAATAGTCAACAGAAATGCGGTAATTCCCTGGTGCTAAACCTTCAAATTCAAAATCCCCATTTACATCTGTTACCGTTCTTTTGAGTGTGTTGCCAACCAAGTCTTCCGCAAAAACAGCTAAACTCGGTAATGGATCGCCAATACCTCTATTGAATCCTTGCACTACATTTCCGATTAAATTACCGTAACCACTTTGGCCAGTAGAATAAACCATTTCATGAACGTAGTCTAACGTATCACAGGCTAAAAAAGTTATTGGAAAACTGGCTTGAATGTATGGACTCAACTCATAATAAGAAGGAACAAAGTCTGCATAGACAGCAGTATCTGCCACAACAGCAACAATAAATTGAGGCGTTGGAGTTACAAAAATGAAACTTCCATTGCTGTCTAAATTCACCGAATCTATGAGTGAAACACTATTCGCTACAGAATCAAATTCATATAAATAAGCTTGGCCGCTTGTTATTGCATTCATCGAAGAATCTACGGCCATGCCTGAAACAATCGACTGAGTTGGGTTAAAAGTCTCTTGAGCTGTATTGAAACAACCATTAGCATCAACAAAGTTTATGTTGTAAGTAATTGGTCCTGAAAAAGTAATAGTGGGTTGTCCAATACTATCGCTCAGATAAGTAGATGGAGAAAACGTGCAATTGTAGTTGCCAACAGCGGCCAATAAAGCCGATTGACCGGTGCAATATGGTGCTGAAACTCCAGCGAATCCATTCCAAACAGGCGTTGGATTTATAGTCAATTGCACGCTTCCTGAATCGAAGCAGGTATTATTCACATTGACACTATAGTCCAGTGTTAGTGGACCTACATTACTGCTCGAAACGGTAATTGTATCGTTTGTAGTGGAGCTAATAACACCACTTGATGCTTGCCAAAGAACATCAAAGTTGGCAGCATTAGCTACATCAATTGAAACTTCAAACGGCTGATTTTGACAATTGACAGACGAAACCGTTATCGAGCTTAAAACTTGACTTGTTACATCAATTGTAAATGTGTCGGTATACGTAAAACTACCCATATAAACGTTTACGCTGTAAACACTTGTTTGAGTAGGAGAGAGTTCAAAAGAAGTGCATGCAGTGTTCAGACAGTTAAGTGTAGAAGAATTAATTGCAGAGCCTGAAAGTAATTGAAGCGAAAGACTATCGGCATAAGATAAATCATATGGAACCCATTCGCCTTGACAAATTGAAACGGTTCCTAAGTCTTGGCATTCTGCATTGATGTTCATGTAATGGAACGAACTACCTGTATAAGGGCAGCCATTATCTATCACCTTCAAGGTAATATTGTGGGATTGTTGACTAGGTGACAATACAGTGCCACATACCGTGAACGTTGCTGGATTCATACCTGTTTGCACCACGCTTGCACTGATCATACTCGAATCGAATTGCAAAGAGCCGTAAAGCGTGTCAGAAAGATTAGAATCGGCATAAGTGACTTCGTAGCAGAAATTCGTTTGAGCGCATGTAGAAATCAGGTGATTATTTACTACCGACCCACCCGATAATAGCTGAGCTGTACCAACTTGATAAGGCAATCTCAACCCATTATTAGAAAAAACAAGCATCTGCATATCCTGTTGTGTTTCGCCTTTTAATGCACCAGTAACAGGATCATACTCTTTAATTTTCCATGCAATCGCATAGTTTGCATTGGTGAAGCCCGCAGGAATAACCGGTGTTACATTTAATACACCATTTGTTGAGTTCATAGAACAACCAGGCACAGGTTCTAATCCATTCACAGTCGAAAATCCAGGTATGGTATTATTATATGAGAGATAATTAAATTCCTGAATCGTAGCGTTATAAGTATCAACAGCAGTATCCAATTCGAAAACCAATGAATCTCCGTCTATATCATAATGTGTAAGTGGGACTTGATAGTTGGTTGAATCTTCAAACACCATTTGGATATCATGACTTAACGGTATTGCTGAGGAATTACCAGCAGCCGGATCTATAGTTGTATAAACGGATATGCTGGGCTGACCAACGTA
>CAZWXC010000131.1:0-6822 GCA_964637935.1 uncultured Flavobacteriales bacterium
TCTTCAAACAGTAAGCCTTCATATTTGAATATACCATCAAAGTCTGTTTGCTTTAAGCGATAATAGGCGTTTCCAACTACTTCTCTATCAAGGTATTGATACTTAAATATTTTGTTAGTTGTTCCATTTCCATCAAGGTTCGCGATGACTTCATAATTTGATCCGTCATGACTTTTTTCAACCGTGAAAAAATGATTGTTGATTTCAGAAGCGGTTTCCCATTGAAGAAGAACACCATCTGATGTTTTTTCAGAAGTGAAATAAGTGAGTTCTATTGGCAAAGTTGACGCACTAAATGAAACAAATTGATTCGGAATTCCTGGTCCTTCAATTTGAATTTGACCAGAAGTACATCCTAAAGAACTAGGTGTTGCCGTTGCACAATCTGAAGTTCCTAAATATGGATTAGATACAGAAGTTACAGAACCCGTGCCACCAGAGTTTGGGAGGTTGAAAAAATTACCTTGGCCCGAACAAGAAAGACTTCCCTGAAGTGTATAAAGACTTGCCGGAATGCCCGTGCCTGAGAATGTTACCGTGTAGTTTAAGTTAACATTATAGTTGTAGCCAAAAGGACAACTGCCTGGTGCAACGATAGATTGAGGAGAAATATCTATATGTACCGTATAGCCATCGGTTGATGTAACTGAAACTTGAGCTTTTGAACTATCCAGTGAAAATATTAAACACAAAAGAATAAGCACCCCCAGCTGGAGGTACTTATCTAAATCAATCCGTAAGCGAAATATCATTTTATGTTTTAAGTTGTTTGTCATAAACGTTGTTTCATGTACGCTTTTGACATGCTATAGATTGCATTTCACTGCAAATGTTACGAGACTTTATGCAGATACAAGGCTTATTTAGATGAATTCTAATTAGTTGTCGATTAAAATTCAAAGTTTTTTATTAATGCGTTTTACACAAGCGATACGGTTTTCGTCTGTTTTGAAATTAACGTCAGCTTTACTTTGCCGAAAACAGAAAATACTATCATTGAATCATGAAGCCAGTTTTATTCGAATTTGGGAGTTTTACAGTGCATGCCTATGGATTAATGATCGTAATAGGAGCTTATTTCGCCTATTTATTTCTGTCTACTGCTGCCAATAAACAATTTGGAATTGATAAGGATAAAATTGGAAATCTCATTTTCATCATTGCTGCTGCTGCATTCATTGGCGGCAAACTCCTGTTTTACCTAGAAGACCCTGCTTTCTATTTTGGAACCCCTAGCAACATGGTTAAAAACATTGGCGGTGGATTTGTGTTTTTCGGATCGCTTTTGTTTGCGGTTCCTTCTACTATTTGGTACTTCAGAAAGCAGAAATGGCCCGTAATCCCAATGCTCGATTTATTGGCAATTACCTCATTGATTGTGCATGCTTTTGGCAGAATTGGTTGCTTTTTAGCAGGGTGCTGCCATGGTGTGCCCACCGATTCAGTTTTTGGTGTGGTCTTTACGGATGTGCGCTGCCAGGCCGAGCCGCTAAACACTCCTTTGCATCCAACACAGCTCTATGCGGTTTTTATGCTTGGAAGTATTTTACTCTTTTTAAGTTGGTTTAGAAAACGAAAAACATTTAATGGTCAGGTGTTTTTGCTTTATATCATGCTGTATTCTATCGGCCGCAGTATCATTGAGGTTTTTCGTGGCGATGAAGCTAGAGGCTACATTATTGATGGAATATTAACGCATTCGCAGTTTATATCTGCCATCGTTTTTACAATTGCATTGCTCACCTATTTTATTTGGAAAAAGCAGTCTAAACTGAAGGTTTAAACCATTTCTGTGTTTCTTTGAGCCATGCGCTTAAGCACTCTTTTTACTTTCATTATTTTCTATCTAATTGGGCAGAATAGGCTTTTTGCACAGCAATATCAGTTCACCAACTATTCGGTAACTGATGGTTTGGCACAATCTCAAGTTTTCGCCATTACTCAAACAAATGATGGACATGTTTGGATGGCAACTCAAGGAGGCGGATTGTGCCGTTTTGATGGCGAACATTTTAAAACCTTCTCAACGCAACAAGGCTTAGCGAGCAATTATATTCACTGTTTGCTCTCTTTTTCGAATGATTTATTTATTGGGACGAGTGAAGGTTTGAATCTCATTTCGAAAGGAAAAATTTCAACTTTAACTTTCCCTGAAGAGAAAATTTCGGTTGCAGACCTTTTACTTCTAAATAATGGGAGCATTGCCATAGCAACCAATAAAGGACTCTTTTTATACAATGGTTCATCCATCTCTAAATCAAACTATGATTTGTCTGCCATTGGCAGTTTGTATGCCTTAGAGATCGATAATGATGGTCAATTATGGATTGGCGGAAACACGGGTTTAATGAGCTGCTTAGACCAAAATTGCCTTGAGTATACCCTAGATTCTGGATTGAATATTGAAAATATTCGAGCGCTTCATTGCGATGCTTTTGGCAATGTTTGGATTGGTACTTATGGTGCAGGTGTGAATGTGTTCACTGATCAAAAATTGCTTGATATGAACCCAATATTGGGTCTTGGCGAAGGAAGAATTCATGATATCAGTTCAGATTTGGAAGGAAATATCTGGTTTGCAACACAGCAAAGAGGACTTTGTCAATTTAAGACGGCTACAGCTGAGTCTATTTTTGTGACGGAGAAAAATGGCTTGGCAAACAACCATGTGCGCTGCATTTTTCGTGATGACTGGAACAATTACTGGATTGGAACTTCGGGCGGTGGAGCGAGTAAATACACGGGTCAGCAATTTAAATACATCACCCAAAGGCAAGGATTAGCTGGCAATTATATTTATTCCATTTCACAAGATTCTTATGGTAGGATATTGATTGGCAATAGTGGAAAAGGCATTCAAATGCTAGATAGCGGTGAATTGAAAACGGTGCCATTGCCAGCTTCACTTTCAAAAGCCAAAGTGAAGGCAATGCTACAAACTCGAAATTGCGATTGGTGGTATGGAACCGATGGCGAAGGCGTTTGGGCAAATGTTGCAGATTCTTTTTACCAAATACATACAGGCAATGGCTTGAAAAGCAATTATATAAGATCTCTATTAGAAGATGATGATGGAAAAATTTGGATTGCCACAGCCGGAGGAGGAATCCATAAAATTGAAGTTTTAGAATTGGATACAGCCATCAATTTTAGGATGGAATCTATCGGAGCTAAACATGAGGTGGAAGCAGATCGAATCAATGCTCTAGCACTTGATCAGAAAGGAAAAGTATGGTTTGGTTCGCTTTTTAAAGGCATAGGAGTGATTGAAAATGATACGCTTATATTACAATTTAACTCGTCAAATAGCGAAGTAGATAACAATATTAACTCGCTGATTTCGAGCACTGATGGAAGCATTTGGGCAGGTTCAGTAAGCAGTGGCATTTATCGAATATTACCAGTCGGGAACAAGTTTGAAATTCAACATTTTACTGCACCAAATGGCTTGGCATCTAACATTGTGTATCAGTTAATAATGGATGACGAAGGCCGCTTGTGGGTTGGATCAGAAAAAGGAGTAGAGCGACTCACCCTTTCATCTTCGGGTGAACCAATAGAACGCAAATTATTCAATCAAGAAGATGGCTTTTTAGGAGTGGAAACTACCTTAAATGCTGCGTTTAAAGCCGAAGGTGGCTCACTTTGGTTTGGCACGATAAACGGACTGAGCAGTTTTGACGATCAAGCAAAATCGCTGCAAGAAGCGTTACCTAAACTTAAAATCTCAAATGCCACAGTAAATGCAAAAGCCTTTGATTTTGGTGCATATTCTTCGTTCACTTACGATTCTAATTTGATCGCATTTGAGTATAAAGCCATTTCGCAGAGTAAACCAAAAAGTGTACGCTATCAGGTGCGTTTATTAGGATTGAATACTACTTGGAGCGATGCTTCAGACAACAAAAGCATTACTTATACCAACTTGCCAGAAGGTGACTATACTTTTCAAGTAAAAGCCAGCACCAATGGTGTGGATTGGACCGAAATTGAATCATCAAATTTCCAAATTAACCCACCTTTTTGGCGAACAAAGGCATTTATTGTTTCGATGAGTGTACTTGCTTTTGTTCTAATTTTCATCACTTCATTAGGCGTTTATTTGATTGTAAAGCGCAGAATTACACGCAAGCAACGGCAATTAACCATTGAAAAAGAGATGCTTATGCTGGAGCAAAAGGCTTTGCGGTTGCAAATGAATCCGCATTTCATTTTCAATGCGTTGAACAGTATTCAAGCCTTGGTTTCTAGTAACGACTCGAAAACAGCGAGGCTTTATTTGGCCAAGTTCAGCAAATTGATGCGCCAAATTTTAGACAATTCGCGCAAAGCAACTATTCCTTTAGAAAATGAAATTGCAGCGCTCGAAAACTACCTGGCTATTGAGCAGTTTTGCCATAATCACCGCTTCGAGTATGAGATAATCATTGACGATAATGTTGATTCTGAAGAACTTGAATTACCACCGATTCTTATTCAACCTTTTGTTGAGAATGCTATCATTCATGGCGTTTCTCAAATAGAACATTTGGGTAAAATTTCGGTAAGATTTAGCCTTGAAGGCAAGTACTTGAAATGCGAAATTCAAGACAACGGTATTGGCAGATCTGCCGCTGCAAAGCAAAAAAGCCAACGTGATCAACAGCATAAATCAACCGCCTTGTTGATTACCCAAGAGCGACTCGATTTATTAAACAAATCAGCTGATCAGCCAAGTATTGAGATTATTGATTTGAAAGATGAGAATGGCAAACCAACTGGTACGTTGGTTCAAATTTTAATCGCGATTTAAGCGGTTTTATATTCATCAACAATTGCATCATAGAGTCCATCTCTGTCGTCCGTGCCTAATTGAACGGTTTTTACTTTTCCGTCTTTCATAAACTTGATTTTAACCGTCTCCGTGCTTTGAATACTGTAAAGCATTCCTTCTTGGGTGAATCTAATTCCAATTCCGTTTAATAGCGATGCCTGGCTTTTTTCAACGAATTCTATGCTATCTGGTTCAATGGTAAACTTAATCAGTCCAATACCATAGCGAGCTACAATTTTACCTTCACTCACGGTCATTTTTAGTTGGTAAAAATTTAAAACCACCAAGGCTAAAATCACTGTTGCAATCAAAAAGTCGTTTCCTGGAGCAGTATTTCCTGATTCACTTTTAACTTGAAAATAGATCACCGATTCTGCGATTACCATTAGAATAATTAAAAACTTACCAATTTCTATGTGCGCGTATCTTAGATTAGAACTCATGTCTTGTTTGATTAGCCAGCCAAGATAGAAAGCACTTTTCTCATTGTCTATTCCTTTATTTTAGCGGCTCAATGAACATGTTAAAGGCATTAATAGTAGATGATATAAAGGAGTCAAGAATCAATCTAAAAGTTGATTTAGATGACTACTGTCCTGAGGTAGAAGTGGTTGGTGAAGCTGAAAGCGTGCTCACTGCGCTCAAAGCCATCAAAGAACTGAAGCCCAACATTGTGTTTTTAGATATTCATTTGACCGATGGTAGCGGTTTTGATGTGCTTGAATTGCTTCCTAAAGTGGAATTTAAAGTCATTTTTACCACGGCTTCTGATGCATTCGCAATAAAAGCTTTTAAATACAGCGCTATTGATTATTTGCTGAAACCAATTGACCCAGAAGAGTTGCAACATGCGGTGAAACAAGCGGTTGGTCAATATAAATTAGAAAATACTCAAGTGCAGCTTTTGCTTGACAGCGTAAAGCGAACTACTCCATTGGAAAAGATTGCGCTGCATACTTCAGACAAAATTCATGTGATTGCACTTGATCAAATCATAAGACTTGCCTCAAATGGTAATTACACAGAATTTTACTTAGCCGACAAATCAAAAATTTTGGTGAGCAAAACCCTGAAAATTTATGATCAAATGCTCAGGGAAACTGGCTTTTTGAGAATTCATCAAAGTCATTTGATCAACGTGCAATTTGTGAAAGAGTATGTGAAGCAAGACGGAGGTTATATTTTAATGAAAGATGGTTCTGCACCACCCATTTCTGCTAGAAAAAAGGCAGAAGTTATTGCTGCTTTATTCGGCTAGTCTATTCTAAATTTTCGAGCGCTTCTTCAATCTGGGCGCGAATGATTCCGCAGATTTCTTTGTGCCGAAGGTGTGTCATCATGTGCGAGCCGTTTTTAATTACTACATCGCATTCAATGTTTTTAATCGGCAGTGTATGATCATTATCTCCATGAATGTGATACACTCCTGGCACAGCTTCGCTCCGATCCCAATTGATAATGATATTGACAGTGCGCTTCAAGTAAACAGGATCTTTCGCCTTTAGCATGCTGATAAACATGTCTTTAGCTTCTCTTCTATCAGGTTCAAAAATGGGTTGTGCAATCAATCCACCGATTTTAAAAAATTTAGGTGGCGGAATTTGATTGATAGGAATTGAGCGCTGGAAACGATACTGCGCAGGTAATTCGTGATAGGTTTTGGCGCTGGCTATTACGATGGTTTTGAGCGGTTTTAGTATTGCAGTGAGTTCACTGCTGATCATTCCACCTAGCGATGTTCCGATCAAAACAAATGGAACAGTGGTATCGATGAGCGGAATAAATCGCGCGGCATATTCTTTCATCATTTCGCCTTCTTTGGGCATAGGCAATTCGAAAAAATGTTTTCGGCAATATGCGGGCAACTCAAATGCGTTAAAGATCCTATAATCAGATCCTTGACCAGGAAAAAAGTACACGTTAATGCTGTCAACTTTAGTCGAATCCATGCCTTTAGCGTCATTTGCATACTGGCATACGACCAAAAGTGCTATTAACTTAACAATGAA
>CAZWXC010000132.1:0-5455 GCA_964637935.1 uncultured Flavobacteriales bacterium
ACTTGAGCCGCGTTGTATTCGCCATAGTTCATATAGCGCATGGCCTCAATAAAAAGCGCATCGGCTTTTTTATCGGTGG
Organism: uncultured Flavobacteriales bacterium; assembly: GCA_964637935.1. Taxonomy (GTDB): domain Bacteria; phylum Bacteroidota; class Bacteroidia; order Flavobacteriales_G; family Salibacteraceae; genus SHAN690. The sequence continues at coordinate 80 of CAZWXC010000132.1, forward strand.
TTTTTTGAGCTACAGCACACGCATTTAGCAGCAAGAGCAAAAGAATCAGCCTAAATTTCATCAAGGAATATTTAAGTATTTGTGAGTTTGAAGTGAAACGCGCCACCTCGGATTTAATTTGATGTATTCAACAATTGCGCCCATTTGCTCTTCGCGCTTGCTCCATTCAGGCTGAAGGAACAATTCGCATTGCATTGAGACCGTTTTTTGATGCTTTTCAGCGAATTCAAAATCACTTTTGTTGAAAATAATCACTTTTATTTCATTGGCTTTTGACGCCACATCGGCCAATGGTTGTTTGAATTTTTTAGGCGAAAAAGTTACCCAATTCCAATTTCCCGTTAGGGTATTTGTTCCGCTAGTTTCGATGTGTGTAGCAATGCCTTTTGCTTGAAGTGCAGTTGTAAGTGGAGCAAGATTGTATAATGTTGGTTCTCCGCCTGTAACCACGCAAATCCTTAGTCCAGAATGCATTACAAGATCAACTATTGCGCTCACATTCATGATGGGGTGCTTTTCGGCTTCCCAGCTTTCTTTCACATCGCACCAGTGGCAGCCCACATCGCAACCTGCTAATCGGATAAAATATGCAGCTTTGCCTGAGTGAAATCCTTCGCCTTGTATGGTTGCAAAATGCTCCATTACAGGCAGGGCTAGTCCGTTTTTTACGTCTTGGTTTTCCATTTTTTGAAGGCTGCAAAAGTAATGGCTTAAGATAAGCTTAAAGCCCAGTTGAATTAAGAGCTATAAATTTGTGATTGCATGGAGCTATCAGAGTCAAACAAAGCAGCGCTAAAGCAGCGTGGAATTTCAGAATCAGACCTCACTCATCAGCTAGAATTAATAGCTCGAGGAACAAATTTTATCAAGCTTTTGCGACCATGTTCTGTGGGCGATGGCATCATTAGGATGAGCAACACCAAACTGAATGATGCAATTGCCGCTTTTGATGCTGAATCTGCCAACTATGATTTGGCCAAGTTTGTGCCAGCTTCCGGAGCCGCAACACGTATGTTTAAACGCATTTACACTTGGGTAAACGAACCCAAAAAGAACGAAGCAGATATCAACCGATTTTTTAGAGACATTGAGAAGTTTCCCTTGTTTGAAGAATGGGTGCTTTGCGCAGATCGCTGCGACATAGAAACTTTTGAAAGCGGTTTGGATAGTAAAATAGCTTGGTTGAAACTTTTGCTAGAAGAAGAAGGCTTGGGCTATGCGTTAAAACCAAAAGGATTAATTCCGTTTCACCTTTATGGAGAAACTACGCGCACACCGCTAGTTGAGCATTTGGTGGAAGCTACACGTTACGCAAGTCAAGACAATGTTTGCAAGCTGCATTTTACCATTTCAGAACAACATTTGGATGGTTTTGAAGCAGAACTTGAAATAGCAAAGGAGTTAGGTGAGCTGAAAAGCTATGACTTTCAAGTTTCGTTCTCGTTTCAGGAGGCAAAAACAGATACGGTTGCGGCCAACGTGAGCAATGAGCCATTTACACTGAATGGCGATTTAGTAATGAGGCCAGGCGGGCATGGTGCGCTTATTCATAATTTGAATAATCTAGACAGCGATTTGGTGTTTGTGAAGAACATCGACAATGTTTGCCATCAAGAAAGAATTGAAACTACAGTAAGGTATAAAAAGGCTTTGGCTGGAAAGCTGTTTGAGTTGAGAGCCGATCTTCATTTACTAGATAAACACCTGAAAAAGGGGTTGCTAGATGAGCGAGAAATACAAAAGCTTCGCGATAAATGGCAAATTCGAATTCCCAAATCTTATCGAGTGCTCCAGGCATTTCTGAAACGCCCTATACGTGTTTGTGGTATGGTGCTAAATGAGGGTGAACCAGGTGGTGGACCATTTTGGGTAAAAGACCAAATTTTAGGTGAAAGCATCCAAATACTAGAGCAAAGTCAAATCGATCTATCAGATTCTAGCCAGTCGCTTACGTTAAAACACGCATCACACTTCAATCCAGTTGATATTGTTTGCTGTTTGAAAGATCTGGAAGGAAATAAAATTGATTTGCTTCAATACATTGATTCTGAACAGTTTTTTATTGCACAGAAAACAGTGGAGGGCCAGTCAATAAAGGCCCTTGAGTGGCCAGGCCTATGGAATGGCGCCATGGCAAATTGGATTACGCTTTTTGTAGAAGTTCCTGTTTCCACTTTTAATCCTGTAAAAGAGTTTAAAGATCTATTACGGCCAGCTCATAGTGCTAAAAAATAAAGCACTGCTTCGGCAACGTTTCTCTTATTGCTTCGACTAATAAGTGTTTTCAAACGACCTATTTGTTATTTTAGCGCACCTTTTTTAAGGATGTATAGCTACGAGGCAAATAGCAACGAAACACAGTTAAATACAATGAGGACATTTTTACGATATTCCATTTTCACGATATCTCTTTTTCTGCTTTTTCAGCAAAACCTTTTAGCGCAGTGCAACAGCCCGCATTTTACTCAAATGCTTGCCAATAATGGCCAGAATGGAATTATGTTTGATATAACAGCTATTACGGATGTAACAATTGATTCTATTACTAGTAATTGGGATCCGGGTGTGCTTCCTGTGGTTGAAATATGGTTCAAAACAGGGACCTGCGTTGGGTCTCAAAATAATGCCGCAGCATGGACTTTAATAGGGTCCGTATCTAGTTTACCAAGTGCTGGAAATAATAACTTTACTTCTATTCCTATTTTTATAAATCAGTTTGTAGCTGCGGGCCAAACTGTCTCTTTATATGTGACTAAAGCAGGAACTACAGGGCCAAACGCAAATTATACTACCGGGCCTGGTGGTGCTACAGCAGGTCAGCTTTACAATCAAAACGCCAATATTCAAGTTTCATACGCCTACGGCAAATCATATCCGTTTGCAGCAACCTTCAATCCAAGAATTTTCAATGGTAGAATTTATTATTCTTGCTGCCCAACACCACCACCTATCCAAGGTCCAATTAACGGTCCAACCAGTGTTTGTCAAGGAGATACCATTACTTATTGGGTTCCTCAAGACTCATTAGCAGTAAGCTACGAATGGGAGATTCCAGCTACTGACACCATCATTTCTGGTGAAACGGATAGCTTGATGCAAATTGTAATTGGACCGAATAGCACTGGAGGTCAAATTTGTGTACAATACCTTGACACGTGCACCAATAGCAACGATACATGTATTACGTATACAATAAATCAACCAGCTGCTCCAACTCAGCCAATAGGGCCTAGTACCATATGTAACGGTGATTCAGCATTTTATTCAATTCCTGCAGTTGCTGGTGCCATTTCTTACAACTGGTTAGCAACCAACGGGGCAGTGGTTTTGTCAAACCCAGACAGTACATCGGCAGAAATTAAATTTTTAAATCCAGGTATAACAAATGTTTGTGTTCAACTTACAGATAATTGTGCCACAAGTGATACGGTGTGCATGACAGTTAACGTAAGTACGGGCACTACACCGGCCAATGCTGGTTTTGATATTTATAAATGTGATAACGAAACCCCAGTTCTTGGTGCTAATTCCCCAACCAACGGTACGGGTTCATGGTCGGTAATTTCTGGTCCTAATGGGGGAGGAACATTCTCCGACTCATCAGATAATACGGCCACTTACATGAATGCATCACCTGGAGTGCATACATTGGCATGGACAATTACCAATGGTACCTGTCCTACGTTTGTAGACATGGTTGATGTACATATTGCAGGCACGCCAATCGCCAATTTTAGTGTAAACAATGCCTGTGCAGGAACACCTGTGAACTTTGTTGATCAAACCACTGCCAATGGTACAAGTCTTTCATCATGGTCGTGGGATTTGACGGGCGATGGAAATGCCAACACCTTAAATCAAAATGCGACTTTTATATACAATTCTGCCGGGCCGAAACAAGCAACATTAATAGCAACTTCTCTTGGTTGTAGCGATACTGCGGTGGTTTCATTTGAAGTTTATCCTCTGCCTGAAATAAATATTTTAGGATTGAATGCTTGTGATAAAGACGCGGTGGTTTTTAATAATAGCTCAACCATACTTTACGGTAGCATCGATTCACTTTCGTGGAATTTTGGTGATGGAACTCAGGCTGTCACTCCTAGTTCTACGTCACATGTTTTTACGCAGCCGGGTCAGTATACCACTACTGTAACAGCTTATAGTAATCAAGGGTGTCAAAGTGTATCTGTAGAAAATGTGGATGTGTATCACAACCCCAAAGCACAGTTTATTTATCAAAATGCTTGTCAGTTTCAAGAATTGAGCTTTACGAATGAGAGCGCAGTATCTAATGCAAACATTACCAATTTCAGCTGGACACTTGGAGATGGCTCTACTTCAAACTTGAAACACCCAGTTAATATTTATAATGTAAACGGCATTCAAAATGTGAGTCTTACAGTGACCACTAATCAAGGTTGTACAGATGATACTATCGTTAGTGTTGAAGTTTTCCCAACGCCAGTTTCTGAATTTAACTACTCTAATAGTATTTGTGAGGGCCAAGTCACAACGTTTGAAGAAGTTTCGAACATTACATATGGGTTGATATCTCAATATGAATGGACCTTGTTTGATTCAATTAATTTTGGCGGGCCAACACTTAATTATTCATTTCCAGGAGCTGGAGACTACAGTGTGAAGTTGAAATCAATTTCAGAACAAGGATGTGAACATGAAATTGAAAAAACGGTTCCAGTTTTTGCTATGCCAATAGCTGATTTCACTATTTCGGATGCTTGTCAAGGGCAGTCCATTGTCATTTCAAACCTCAGTTCAAGTGCCGACCCAATCGGAACTTATACATGGAATTTTAATGATGGTTCAGCTTTAGATCAGGAATTCAATCCGGTGCATTCATTTGATACATTTGGTGTTTTTGATGTAATACTTACCACAGAAACATTTAAAGGTTGTAAGGATGAAATGGTAAAAAGCATAGAAATTTTTGAACAACCAAATCCAAATTTTTCAATACCAATTGACTCTGGTTGCTCACCGCTAAGCGTTTCGTTTATTGATTCAACAGTAATGCTTTCAGGAGATTATTTTTCATTTAAATGGCGGGTAGATGATGGCGCGTATTTAGAAGAAGAAAGTACATATGTTTATAACTATACGGGTAAAAAACAATCATTGCCATTGGAAGCTGTATACACCTCTAGCCGCGGTTGTGAGACCATTTTGTTAGAAGATAGCTTGCTGAAGCTTTCGCCCCAGCCTCAAGCAGATTTTTCATATCTACCAACTTCTATTACTACACTCGACCCTTTAGTTCATTTTCAAGACCAATCAAGAGATGCAAATTATTGGGGTTGGATTTTCGGTGATGGTACTACTGACAAAGAGAGAAATCCATATAAGCTATACGAA
>CAZWXC010000132.1:5465-6793 GCA_964637935.1 uncultured Flavobacteriales bacterium
AAAATGCTGGTGAGTATGAAGTTCAATTTTGGACCAGAAATATTTTTGGTTGTGTTGACACAGCAGAAGCAAAATTAATTGTTGAGCCGGGCAACAGGTTGTTTGTTCCGTCATCATTTTCTCCAAATCAAGACGGCTTAAACGATGTTTTTGAAATTTTTGGTTTAGAAACCGCATCGGTTTCTTCATTGAAAATATATGATCGTTGGGGTTCAATTATTTGGGAAGGCGATATTTTGAAACGTGGTTGGGATGGTGTAGGTAAAAACGGAAAACTCGTGAATAACGGTGTTTACCCAATTTATTTGCAGTATGAGATTGATGGTAAAGTGAATGAATTTACTGGAACAGTAACCGTAATTGGAGTAGAGCAATGAGAAAGATTTTAATTAGAATATCGCTATTTTTCCTTGCCTTTTTTCTCGTAAATGAAGCTAAGGCTCAATGCAATAACACACTTACAACAGCTTGGACTTCAAACAATGGCCAGTCGGGAATCATGTTTGCCATCAACGCCAAAAACAGCATTGTTATCGACTCTTTCGATATTAATTGGGATCCAGGAACATTTGGCTATCAGATTTACTATAAGCCGGGCACCTTTATTGGTTTTCAGGTTACACCAGCAGCATGGACGCTCATTGGTTCTGGTACGGCTACTTCGGCTGGAACTGGAAATGCAACCAACTTGAATGCTAGTCTAAATCAAGTTTTGAATAAATTCGAAACAGGTTCATTTTACATTACAACTACAACTGGTACTCCTTGTAACTATACTAATGGTGTTACAGCATGCGACTCATTAATGGGTAATACGGACCTGACCTTAACTGAAGGATATGGAAAAGCATACCCATTTGCCGCTACTTTTATTTCAAGAGAATTTAGTGGGCGCGTTTATTACCATTGTTTGCCTTCGCCTAATTATACTATTACAAGTCCTCCACTATGTAATATCAGTGCTGGACAAATCACACAGCTTTACATTAACCCACCAGTTACAGGTGCAACCTTCACTTGGACCTTGCCTACAGGCGTTTCGATGATTGGAACTGGAAATAACGACACCATTACAGTTCAGTTTTCGAGCTCTGCGGTAACTGGAAACGTTTGCGTTGACCTTGATGGTTGTGGGCCAATAGCAACGCTCTGCAGCCCTTTGCAAGTTTCGCCACAAGTTGTTGAAGCGGGTCCTGATACTAATATTTGCGGAAGCACTTATCAAATGCAGCCAAATGGCACTTATGGCGTTTGGACGATAGTAAGCGGAAGCGGAATTATTACCAATCCAAATCAGTACAATACTACCGTTACAAACTTAGGTCAAG
>CAZWXC010000133.1:0-6774 GCA_964637935.1 uncultured Flavobacteriales bacterium
TTGATTTTCCTACAGGTCAGCAAATTAACATGGTCAATCGTTGGAAGTTTACCAATAACAAAGGCTGGGAAGGTCAATTAGCTGGACGTGGAATAGTTGAAGATAGAACAGGGGGGCAATATTTTGGTGCACCAGAAGACACTGCTTCGCCACAGCCATATAAAGTGCATTGGAAAACCAACAGAGCCGAGCTTTGGGGAAAAACAGGCTATGTTTTTAAAAACGCAAAGTTTCGAAGCATTGGTTTTCAAGGTTCAGTACTTTATCATGATTATAAAAGTGGCTATGGAAACACTGTTTACAATGCAAATCAGCAATCGGGTTACTTCAATTCAATCTATCAAGATATACTGGGCACTACAACGCATAAGTATAAGGTGGGATTGAGTTTGATGTATGATAAATATGATGAACAACTAAACGGAGTAGATTACAATCGAACAGAAATAGTTCCAGGAGCTTTTGCAGAATACACCTTCACTTATTTCGAAAAATTTGCATTGGTAGCAGGATTCAGAGCCGATTATCATAATTATTATGGACTGTTTTTTACGCCAAGGTTACACATGCGCTATGAGTTTAAAGAGGGCTCTGTTTTGCGTGTTTCTGGTGGAAAAGGGACAAGAACGGCCAACGTAATTGCCGATAATCAATCATTATTGGCATCATCTCGCACTTGGATTATTCTTGGTGATAATCAAATACAAGGGTTTGGTTTGAAGCAAGAAAAGGCATGGAATTTTGGAGCCAATTTTGCGCAGAACTTCCGTTTGAATTATCGACCAGCCACGTTCGCGCTTGACGCGTATCACACTGAATTTGAGAATCAAACAGTGATTGATCGTGAAGATCCAACAAAAGTGCGGGTATACAATTTGGTGGGTCGCAGTTATGCAACCAGCATACAAGCTCAAGTTGATTATTCTATTTATCGTGGTTTTGATGCGCGCATAGCATACCGATGGTACGATGTACAAACCGATTATTCTGCTGGTCGCTTGAAATCGCCTTTTGTGGCAAGTCACCGAGCTTTCATCAATCTTTCATACGAGACTAAATCTGAATGGAAGTTTGATTATACTGTGCAATGGCAAGGTAGAAAGCGCATTCCAAGTACTTCAGAATCGCCTCTTGTGTATCAATTAGGCAGCTATTCTCCAGATTTGTTTCTGATGAATGCGCAAATTACCAAGAGTTGGGGTAAAAAGCTTGCGATTTATGTTGGGATGGAAAACGTGACCAATGTGAAGCAAAACAACCCAGTGATTTCTGCAAGCGATCCATACGGAGCATACTTCGATAGCTCGATGGTTTGGGGTCCAATCTTTGGCAGAATGACTTACCTAGGAATTAGATGGTCACCGAAATCGGTTCCAAATTAAATGGGCTTAACTATTCGAAGACAAGCAGGTAGAGTGCTGATTTGTGCTACTTGATTTTTGGTTAGTGTGGTTACAAATTCGCCATCTGTTTCTAGTGCTAATTGACCTTCAACGACTTTAATTCTTAAGCTGTCTGCTTTTTTATAAAGGATCCTCGGGTCCTTTATTTGCTGGCCAAGACGCAATTTTGGCAGGTATTTGATAAAGTCTTTTAAGCCGACCTTGCCAATAATGGTTACAGCCATTTTACCATCGTTGATGCTTGCTTGTGGACAAAGACATAAGCCATCACCAGAGAATTTAGCATTTCCAATAGCAGTTAAAAATGTGGTCAAACTAAGTTTGTAGTCATCAACCATTAATTCAACTTTTGGTGCTTTGTATAGAGTAAGCCAGCCAACAGTGGCAGAGAAATAATTAAGCTTTGATGGCCAGGTCATTCTTCGTTTTGCCACAGTTTTGGCAATATTAGCGCCAATGCCAATGTTGGTTAGGTTTAAGCAATATCTCTGCGTGCCATTAGCATTAAGATTCAAAACGTCAGTAGGGATTACTAAGTTTTCACTTGCGTTTTTAAGAAGCGTTTTTATGTTTTTGAAACCTGTGGTTTTTACGAAATCATTTGCGCTTCCAATCGGAATTACAGCCAGCATGGGAAGATTTTTTGATTTGAGCCTTAACCAAGTATTTATTACTTGATTTACGGTGCCATCACCACCTGCAACAAGCACCAATTCTACTTTTTCTTCTAATACTTGTATGGCAAAAGTGTTGGTGTCTTCGGCTTTTTTTGTGAGCAAAACTTGAATATTTCCTAAGTTAAGGAGCTCACTTTTAGTGCGGTTGGCTCTTTTGGAGCTGCCGTTGATAATAGCCGAAATTTTCATGTGTGGATACTTCTTCAATCTTAACAAAAAAAGGCATGCCCATAGCATGCCTTTTTTAATACGATTTTCTACGCTTTGATTTTACATTGGGTGACAATGAAAACTCACCGTATCAGATATTTCTGTTTCATCATGATCAACAATGGCGGTAACAATAAAAAGCATGTCGCTGTGATCAGATACATTGTTAACCCATACTTCATTGATGCTTAGTGGGCTTGTGTGAGCATGTTCTTCAGCTAAAAACACTTCTTCGTTATTGTTGGTTTTATTCAATAATTGAACGCGATAGCCATGAATAGAAGGCGCAGTGTTAATGGTTGCTTGCATTTTTACTGTATCATTTAGGCCATACATGCCACCAGCAGTTGGTGCTGCAATAGAGAATGAAACGTCTTCTGATACCGGATATGTGCAAGAGCCATCATCTAAATCGGCTTCGGCATTAAAATTTAGTGCGGTTGAGTCTGTGCAACCTTCGGTTTTTTTACAAGCTGAGAACGTAGTAGCTGCAGCAAATGCTAATACTGCAATCAAGATATATTTTGATTTCATTTTTTACTTTTTTGGAATTAAATAATGGATTTGGAGAACAGCGCCCCACTTACTTTCTACAGTGCCATTTGCAAAATTTTGCGCAATGGGTAGTTGAGCTGATGCTGAAAAGCTCCATGTTTTGTAAAGAAATTGTGCTCCAATAAGAGCGTCAACAAAATAGCCATGCGAAAATTCGTTTGTGATTCCTTCAGAATATGAGCTGAAATCATAACGAGAACTCATGATTTGTGCGCCAACTTCTGGCCTCAGAATTATCCGCTTCTCTTTCGCGCTAAGCCATCTGCTTACGCTAAGTTTTGCCCCTGTTCTATCACCGAATTTGTAGTCGTTTTTGTTGGTGCCATTCTTACTGAAATTGAGTTCTGTAAGCAATCCCCAGTTTTTTATTTTCAAAATTCCATTCGCATTCAATAGCACATCCCATGCTCCAGAGCCTGGTTGCATGTTCGGAATAATGATTTGATATGCATCAGAAACAAAACTGCTTTTGCCAGTTGGTGCTTTTACACCACCGCCAAATGCGAAACGATAAAGAAAATCATCCGCGCTATCGCTGCTATTGGTAATTACCCATTGAGCTATCGCGCTTACATCGCCTAAACCGTAGGCAGTTTCAGATACTTCATTTTCTGTTCTATTGAAAAAATGAAAAGGGGCATTCGCAATGATTTGAACATGCTTATTTGGCATCCAGCGCGCATTCAACTCAAGGGTTTGAAATTGCTCTGAACTAACCAATGCCGGTTGGTTTGCGAACAGCGTAGGGTGGGTACTTTCATAGCTTTTTGTTTTGTATGAAAGACCTAAAAAATGGCTGCTATTTAGATTCATAAAGCCGGCACTGAAGCCGCTGGCCGAACATCCGCAAACATCACAAGCATAAGCATAGCTCATAATCACGCTCATGAAAAGCGTCATTAAAAGTCGCATGATTTTTACTTAAGAAAATTGATTTTAAAAGTGGATTAATCTATCGGAAGATTAAACCATTTGTGGCGGATGAAACACACCTTTTGCCAATGAGTTTGGCTTTAGATTATCATGAATAGTGTTGAAGCCGTTGCGCGCCAAAACCCAATCGGGTTGTGTGTTCACGCTTCGTTCTTCAATTACGCATGGCGCAATTTTACTTTCAATTTTTGATGGATGAGGAAAGCTTTGGTCGCGCTGCTCTGCCGCTGCTATTTTCTTTGCTAGCACGCACTTTCCATTACAATTCATTTCTGGTTTGTCACGGTTTTCGCACATTTCAGTTGCAATCATTTTTTTGTTGCTTTCATACCAAAACACTGCCGCGGTTTTAAGCATCAGCTGAAAGCTCAATAAAAATATGGTGATTATGACGAATAGCGTTTTCACTGCTGCGAAAGTACTAGTTACACTAAAAGTTGAATGTGATTTAGGTTACGTTTTTTCTTTTTCGTCTATGCCTCGAAATTGAGTCAATAGTCTTATTATAGTTTCATGAAAAATAGTCACCTCTTTATGTTGTTGATGGTATCTGGTATTATGATATCGTGTACCACAAATGATTGTAAATCGATAGAAGCTGAATTGGCCAATACTAAGCAAGAACTCGCTGAACGTGATGCAATGCTTGATGACTTTGGTACCGCAATAAGCGCTGTGGATAGCAACCTTGAGATGATGAGCTCCCTTGAAAGGGAGTTAGCAGAATCGTTGCAGAGTTCTGCAAAGGATAAGAGGGAGAGAATTCAGGAAAACGTAAATCGTCTGAAAGAATTAATGGCATCAAACCGAGATTATTTAGGTCAAATGCAAGAAACACTTGACGCTAATAGGCATATATCGGCAAATTTGATGAGTGTTGTCGAAAGTATGCAAGAAAAAGTGATGATGAACAATCTGCGTCTAGCCCGTCACAACAACGATCTTGAAACCTTAGGAGATGACTTTAAGAATATGTTTGAAGAATATATTCAAGCTGAATATGCTCGCATGGTGCTGGAAGAAGGCATGAATAAAATGGAAGGCAACATTGGTAATATGGAAAACCAAATGCGAGAGCTTAAAAACTACCTCAATACTGCTTATTACGCTATTGGAACGCGCAGAGAATTGATTGAAAGTGGCGTGTTAGAAAAAGGTGGTCTGTTGAAATCGAAAGAAATAAATGAAGATTTGGATAAAATGGCGTTTAGAGCCATTGATGTACGCAAAATCAAAAGCATAGCATTGAACGCTTCTAAGGTGAAATTGGTCACAGAACATCCAACCGAAAGCTATGAGTTGATAGCAGATGAGTCTGGAAATTATACGATAGAGATAACGCTTCCCGAATCTTTTTGGTCGCTTTCAAAGTACTTGATCGTTATCGAAGGATAAGACTCTGGTTAATTTTTCTTGCTTTGTATTCGGTAAGTAGCCGTTCTAATTGCCGCAGAATGGCTGCCTAAATAAACCCCTGTGATTTCAGTTCAAGATACTTGTTGATGGTGTTCGTTGTAAGATCTTCGGGTTTGGTTTTGATGGCTTGAATTCCAAGTTTTCTCAGCTCAATAATGATCTGTTGCTGATCGATTAACAGTTTGTCGGCCATTACTTTAGAAGCAATATCCATGGTGCTTGATACTGGTTCTAACACATGCTCCTCAAGCTCTGTATTTTCAAAGAAAATCACCACCAAAAGGTGTGCTCTGTTCATGCGTTTCATCACCGCAAGGTTGCGCTCAAGCGAAGCTAAACTCATGAAGTTGGTAAACATCAAGAGCAGCGATCGACCTTTGATGCTTCTTTTTGTGAAGTCGTATAATCCTTGATAATCAGCTTCTTCGGTAGTTTCTTGTTGGTTGTAAAGGGCATCTAGCAAAATGCTCCTCTGCTGCCCTCTGCGCTGTGCAGGAATAAAAGTGTCAACCTTTCCCGCAAAAGTCAATAGTCCAGCGTGGTCTTGATTTCTCAATACAATATTGAGCAACGACAGTGTTGCATTAATGCTATAATCAAGGAGCGATAGATAGTTGAACGGCATGTGCATCACTCGGCTATTGTTGATCACGGCATATACTTGCTGCGATTTTTCTACCTGATAATTATTCACCATCAGCTCTTGCTTGCGGCTGGTAGCTTTCCAGTTTATCGTGCGCGGATCGTCACCAAGCGAGTAGTGTTTTATATCGCTAAACTCCAAGCCATGTCCGCGTTTTCTTACTTTTTTAATGCCTTCACTATTGCGCTCTGCGCTAAAAACCATCAATTCATAATTGCGCATTTGCAAAAACGAAGGGTAAACTTTCACTTCAGTTTTTAGATCAACTTGAATTCTGCGTTCTACAAAACCATGCTTTAATGACAAAAACACGTTCACATTCCCAAACAAGTAGCTTCCACGTTTTATCGGGATTATTTTGTAACGGTCTTCCCAAATTTCATTCGCTTCAAGCGTTAAGTTTCGTTCGAAGTCGCGCACTTGTAATTGAAAAGGTAGCTCGTCAACCAAACGCAAACTCAGTGCTTTGTTTGAGTGATTTGCAACACTTAAAAACACAGTGTTTTCGTCATGTAAAGAAAATTGGTTGGGCGTTTTTCGCTTTACCTCAATCGGAATTTTAGTTTGAAAAAGAATGGCCGTTTGCATCAAGCTTACGCCAACAATGAGCGCGAGCAAACCAAATCCAACCCAAGTCATTATTGGCCATCCAAATCCCATCAAGAAAATGCCAAAGCATATTCCATAAGAAATGAAAAACAAATTAGAGAGATGGAGTTGGCGATAAAAACTCATCGAGGTACTTCTATATCGTTGATGATATTTCCGATAACATCTTCGGCTGAATAGCCTTCCATTTCGGCAGATGCGTTCAGAATAATTCTATGATTTAGAATCGGATAACATGCCTTTTGAACATCATCTGGAGCTACAAAATTGCGTCCGTCAATGGCTGCAAAAGCTTTTGATGCTTTCAAAATGGAAAGCGAAGCGCGAG
>CAZWXC010000134.1:0-6743 GCA_964637935.1 uncultured Flavobacteriales bacterium
TATGAGGGCAAGCCCGTAGATTTAGTGGTAGGAAATATTGCAACTGCCGCTGCTGCAAAAGCTTTGGTTGAAGCTGGTGCGGATGCTGTAAAGGTTGGTATTGGTCCAGGATCTATCTGCACCACTCGCGTGATTGCAGGTGTGGGTGTTCCACAATTGTCTGCAATATTAGATGTAGCTGCTGCGCTTAAAGGAACGGGTGTGCCAGTAATTGGTGATGGTGGAATCAGATTTAGTGGTGATGTAGTAAAAGCGTTGGCCGCTGGAGCTAGCTCCATAATGGCAGGAAGCTTATTTGCAGGAGTAGATGAAAGTCCAGGAGAATTAATCATTTATGAAGGTAGAAGATTTAAGAGCTACCGCGGGATGGGCAGTATTGAAGCCATGCAAAAAGGAAGCAAAGACCGTTACTTCCAAGATGTAGAAGACGATATTAAAAAATTGGTTCCTGAAGGAATTTCTGGGCGCGTTCCTTACAAAGGCCGTCTTGCTGAGATAATCTATCAATTGATAGGTGGATTGAAAGCTGGAATGGGATATTGCGGAGCAAAAGACATGGAGGCATTGCAAAATGCTGAGTTTATAAGAATTACTTCTGCTGGTGTGCGCGAAAGTCATCCACATGACGTGAGCATCACCAGAGAAGCTCCAAATTATACAAGTAGATAATACCTTAATTAGAATTTGAAAAACATGAGAAGAATTGTTGCTGGCTTAATGATGTTTGGCCTTTTGTTGGGTGCAAATGCACAAGATAATCGCACATTACTTACTGTTGGAAATGATCCAATTTCGGTGGATGAATTTTTGGCGATTTACAATAAAAACAACACGAACAATGTGGTAGATAAAAAGACCATGGGAGAATACGTGGATCTTTTTGTGAATTTTAAACTCAAGGTAAAAGAAGCTGAAAGTCTTGGAATGGACACCGCAACAAAGTTTTCCAAGGAACTTGACGGCTATAGAAGACAATTAGCGCAACCCTATTTGGTGGACAAGGCAATGACCGATCAGCTGATTGAAGAAGCTTACAATCGCATGCAGGAAGATGTTGCCGCGTATCACATACTTATCAAAGTAACCGATAATGCTGCGCCTCTTGATACGTTGAAAGCCTTGAAAAAGCTAAAGGCACTAACTAAAGGTGTGAAGACAGAAGCTGACATGCAGCGCTTGCTTACCACGGTAAAAGCTGATAAGGATGAAGAAACCATCGCAGAAGATTTAGGCTACTTTACCGCTTTCTCAATGGTTTATCCTTTTGAAAACGCGGCTTACAATACGAAAGTGGGCGAGTTGAGTGCTCCAGTTAGAACACGTTTTGGCTATCATGTGATTTTTGTAAAAGATAGAAGACCAGCACGTGGCGAGATTCGTGTTTCGCACATCATGACTAAGAGCAGCGACCAAATGACTGCTGAACAACAAGATCAAGCCAAAAAGCGAATTGATGAGATTTTTCAGCAATTGAAACAAGGTGCAGATTTCAAGCAATTGGCAAAACAATACAGCGAAGATCAAGGAACTGCTGATAAAGGCGGTGTGTTGCCTTGGTTTGGAACAGGAAGAATGGTAGAGGAATTTGAAGCTGCGGCTTTTGGTTTGAAACTGAATGGCGAATTCACTGAACCGGTAAAAACAGCTTATGGCTGGCACATTATCAAGCGTGAAGATTACAAAGGGATTGGTTCGCTTGATGAGCAAAAAGCGAACATCAAAAAGAAAATTGAGCGCGACACACGTGGGCAAATGGGCAGAGAAAGCTTGTTGGCTAAACTTAAGAGTGAATACAGCTTGACTTATAACGCGAAAAATAGAGATGCCGTAAATAAGTTGGTCAATACCGATTTTATGGTCGGAAAATGGAGCCCAGAAGAAGATGTAACTTCCGAAGAACCTGTCTTTACGATCACTGATAACAAATACAGTAACACTACAAAGCAATATTCAATGGCTGAATATTTTAATTTCTTGAAGCAAACCCAGCCTAGAAAAACAGAGGAAACACTGCTTAGCGCTGTATTAACGAACAAATGGAATGAATTTGTTGATGCTAAAATGATTGAATTTGAAGATGGTGTTTTAGAAGCGAAATACCCTGAATTCAAGGCTTTGATGCAAGAATATCATGATGGTATTTTATTGTTTGACTTGATGGATCAAAAAGTGTGGTCGAAAGCAGTAAAGGATACCACTGGATTGAAAACTTTCTACGAAAGCCATAAAAATGATTTCATGTGGGATGAGCGCGTGAAGGCAAGTGTTTATTCTTGTGCCAACTCAGATATAGCTGCATCAACCAAAAAAATGCTGAAAAAAGCAGATAAGAAAGGATATACTGAAGCAGACATTTTGAAGGAAATGAATGCAAGCAACGCGCTCAATCTTTCTATTAAGACACAGACGTTTAGCAGAGATGAAGATCCGATGGTGGACAAAGCCCCATGGGAAAAAGGCATGCATGATGTAGAAGCTGAAGACGGTAAAGTGGTGTTTGTGGTGATTAGCGAAGTGCTTGCGCCACAGCCTAAAAAATTGAGTGAATCTCGAGGTCTTGTTACTTCGGCTTACCAAACGGCTCTGGAAGCTGAATGGATTGCTGAGCTAAGAAAGAAATATACCTTTCAATTAAATCAGGAAGTTTTTAATTCCATCAAGTAATTTGATATTGAATCGCTTCATTATCCTATTAGTCGTAATGACGTTTTTGGTTTCGTGTGCTGACGAAGCTTCTGAAACGCCTATTGTGGCTAGAGTGGGCGAACGATACTTTACAGAGCAACAGCTCAAAGATGCTATTCCAAACAACCTATCAGCCGAGGATAGTGCAGAGATGGCCAACACGATTATCCAATCATGGATGAACCGAGAGTTGCTTTTTGACAAAAGTCAGTACAACTTACTTGAAGAGCAGCAAACCATCGAAGAGCAAGTGAGTCAATACAGACAAGAACTTTACATTTTCGCGTACGAAAAAGAGCTACTCAATCAAAAGCTTGATACCATGGTAAGTGAACAAGCTATTGAACAGTTTTATCAAGAGAATCCTGATATTTTTCAACTGAATGACTACATCTTGAAAGTTAGGTACATTAAGGTGAAACCGAATAGTCCTGATCTTGAAAAAGTGGAAAAATGGATGGAGAGATCATCCGATGCTGAAGCGCAAGAAAAGCTCCAGGATTACTGTCATAAGTATGCGGTAAAATGCTTTTATGATTCAAATTGGGTCTATTTAAATGACTTGTTGCGAGAATTACCAATTGAGGTATACAACAAAGAGTCTTTTTTACGTTCTGGCAAGCAAGTGCGCTTTACTGACAATGAGCATTTGTACATCCTAACTATTCTAGACCTGCAATCAAAAAACACACTTTCACCGCTCAATTTGGAGCGAACTCGTATCCGAAATTTGATTTTGAATAAACGCAAAATTGAATTATTGAATACCATTAGAAAACGAATTTACCGCGATGCCATTTCATCTGGAAAAGCCGAATTATATGCAAAACCACAACTTCCTCAGTAGATTTTTTCTTATAGCCAGCGTGCTTTTTATTGGTCTTAGTCTGCAAGCTCAAGAACAAGTGATAGACAAAGTAGTGGCTGTGGTAGGCGAAAACATTGTTTTGCTTTCTGATATAGAAGGACAGATAGATCAAATGACATTAAACGATTTGGCTGTTACCGAAAATTCTAGATGCGAAGTGCTAGAAGATCTGATGTATCAAAAGCTTTTTGTGAATGGCGCTAAAGCAGATAGTGTTGAAGTAGGCGAAAATGCGGTAGAACAGGAACTTAATCGCAGATTGAGGTATTTTGTTGGGCAAGTAGGTTCGGAAGAAGAATTGGAAAAGTTCTATGGCAAAACCATGGAGCAGATCAAGGAAGATTTTCGTGAAGAGGTTCAGAATATTTTGCTGATTCAGCAAATGCAACAAGAAATTACTGGAGCTGTAAAAGTTTCACCGCAAGATGTTCGTGAGTTTTACAAAGCTATTCCGAAGGATAGTCTGCCTTATATTAACTCAGAAGTGCGTGTAGCTCATATTGTTAGGCTGCCAAAAGTGAGTGACGAGCAAGAGAAAGAAATCATTGGAAAGCTGAATGACTTTAGAGATCGTGTAGCTAAAGGCGAAGACTTCGGAACCTTGGCTTATTTGTATTCTCAAGATCCAGGTTCGGCAATGAATAACGGTGAGCTGGGTTTAATGGATCGCACGGAATTAGTTCCTGAGTTTTCTAATGCCGCTAATGGGTTAGAAAAAGATCAGGTTTCTGATGTGGTGAAAACTCAATTTGGCTATCACATTATTCAGATGATTGATAGAAAAGGGGATAGGATCAATGTGCGTCATATTCTCTTAATTCCACAGGTTTCTCCAACAGATTTGCAGAAAAGCCGCAAGTTTTTGGATAGTTTGAAAACGGAAATCAAGATCAATGATAGCATCAACTTTGCGCAAGCAGCCGTTGAGTTTTCTACCGATGATGAAACCAGAATGAATGGAGGTGAACTTATTAATCCGCTTGACGGAACTAACAAATTTGACTTAGAAACACTTGGTCAAGTAGATCGTCAGTTACTTTTTTCTGTAGAAAAAATGAAGGTTGGCGATATTATTGGTCCTGATTTATACCAAGGTAGAGATGGGAAAAAATCATATCGACTTGTTCAGTTACTAGAACGCACCGAGCCGCATGTTGCAAATTTGAATGATGATTACAACAGGTTGTCGCAATCTACCAAGCGCAAGAAAGAAAACGAGCAATTAGAAAATTGGGTTTCAAACAACAGAAACTCAGCATACATCTGGGTTGACCCAAGCTTTCAAACTTGTCCATTCAAAATAGAATGGACCATAGCGCAGCGTTAATCTTGCGGTATTTTTAGTTTGTCATCTTTTGAAATTCCGTCAAGAATTTCAATAAAAATGCCATCTGAAAGCCCAGTTTTGATTTCTCTTTCTTCATACTTCTGAACACCAACTTCTACCTCAACAGTCGTTTTGTCTTCTTCAAATTTGATCAAGTTTTCATTGATAGATAGCACATTGTCTTTTCGTTCTAAAACCACATCGGCATTAGCGCTGTAACCAGCTCTGATAAAGAAACTTGTATCGATATCAACGGCTGCTTCTATTTCAAATTTGATTGCTCCGTCTTCGGTAATTCCTTTTGGAGAAATGTACTCAAGTTTCGCTTTAAAGTCATGATTTTCAATGGCTCCAATGTTCATGATTAACTCCATTCCAAGTTCTAGTTTCTCAACTTCACTTTCGTCAATCATACCTTCAAAAATTAGGTTTTCCATATCAGCAACGCTTGCTATGGTGGTGCCATCGTTAAAGTTATTGGCTTCAATCACATTAAATCCTTCTTCCACTGGCACATCCAAAATCATCCCTTTTACGGTAGATTTTATAAGCGTATTTGATGTGTTTCCTGCTTTTTTAGAAACACCTTCTTTAACAATCGCTAACGCATCTTCAGCGGCATTTAATTCTTCTAGCGCTTGCTTTCGCGAAAGTTCAAATGGTTGAAACTCGGCTTGTGAAATCACTTGCTGATCTACCAGCGTTTTGTTTCGATCATAATCAAGCTTGGCATTTGCCAAAGAAATTTCGGCTCTGTTTACGCGATTTTCGGCATTGTTTAATGAAACCATATCAGGAATCACTTTCACTTTTGCGATTAGATCTCCCACCTTTACTTCGTCACCAGCTTTTACATAAACCTGTTGTACAATCCCAGAAATCTGAGATTTTATAAATGTTTCGTTTCGCGGCACCACAGAACCCGTAGCAACACTCTTTTTTATGATTGTCCTAAATTCTGGAGATTCAGTTTCATAAACTACAGGAACTTCCTGATTTTTCTGGTAAAGAAAATAGAGTGTCCAAACAAAAACAGCCAAAAGGCCAACTCCAAAAATGATTTTAATAACAGATTTCATATTTTTTATTCACTTCTTAATGCAACAATAGGATCTACGGAAGCTGCTTTGCGTGCCGGAATCACACCAGCAAAACCTCCCGAAATAATGATAATGAGTAGGCAAATCAGCGCGGTGCCAAGATCAATTTCTGGGCTTTTAAACATCCCAGCTCCTTGAGGGCCGATAGCATTGTTAACCAATTCTAAAAGACCAACTCCGGCTGAAAGACCTATGTATCCAGCGATTCCTGTTAAGATGATGGCTTCTAAAATAATTTGTGATACAATGAGATAAGGAGTTGCGCCAATGGCTTTTCTAATGCCTATTTCTTTGGTGCGCTCTTTTACTACAACAAGCATGATATTGCTAACGCCAATCACACCCGCCAGTAATGTTCCTATTCCAACTACCCAAACCAATACTTGAATCGCGACAAAAAGACCCGAGATTTTCCCGAATTCTTCAGCCATGTTCCAGCCTCCAATCGCACGATGGTCTTCTGGGTTTACATGATGAACTTTTTTAAGAATATCGTGTGCTTGGGTTTCTAAATCTGCCACTGACACGTTTGGCTCGGCCATAATTGAGTACCAACCAACTCTGTTTCCCCAATTAAATGCTTGCTGAAAAGTGCTTATAGGGGTAAATATCGACTCAAGATCTTGCTCGTTAAAATCAGATGTAAACTCTATTTGATGAACTCCAATCACCATAAAGTAGATTCCGCTGATGTTTATGTATTCTCCGATCGGATCTTCTCCTTCGTCAAACAAAACATCTCTAACTCTTGGGCCAATGACAG
>CAZWXC010000135.1:0-6722 GCA_964637935.1 uncultured Flavobacteriales bacterium
CATGGTTGATGAGTTTCAAGATACCAACTTTGCCCAAAGCAATATTTTGAAAATGCTTGCCGCGCGACACGAAAACATCTGTGTGGTTGGCGATGACGCTCAAAGTATCTATGCTTTTAGAGGTGCTAACATTCAAAACATACTTCAATTTAAAAGCCTCTACCCCGATGTTACTACCTACAAACTAGAGCAAAATTATCGCTCTACCAAAACAATTGTAGAAGCGGCAAATCATGTAATCGCCAATAACAAAGAGCAGCTACAAAAAGATGTTTGGACCAGCAATGATCAAGGCGAGCAAATAAAACTGATTAAATGCTTGAGTGAAACAGAAGAAGGTTCATTTATAGCGAATGAAATACTGGAGCTCAAAACAAGAGATAGCTGTAACGAAGATTCCTTTGCCATTCTATATAGAACAAATGCCCAATCCAGAGCACTTGAAGAAGCTTTGAGAAAACGAAATATCCATTACCGTATTTATGGTGGTGTGAGTTTCTATCAGCGTAAAGAAATCAAAGATATTTTAGGCTATTTCAAAATGTGCATCAATCCAAATGATGAAGAAGCATTCAAACGCATTTTAAATTATCCAGCACGCGGAATTGGGAAAACAACTCAGGATAAAATCATTGTTGCAGCATCTGAAGAAGGAAAAAGCCCTTGGGAAATTGTCCTGAATTTAGATCAAGCTCACCTGCCACTCACTTCTGCAGTTAAAACCAAAATAAAAGAGTTTGTATACCTTATAAGAAGCTTTCAAGTAATGGCGGCTGAAAAGGATGCGTATGAAGTTGGTAGTCACATTGCGTCAGCTACGGGGATTCTAAGAGAATTTTACGCAGACAAAACTCCCGAAGGCGTGAGCAGGTATGAAAATATCCAAGAACTTCTTTCTGGGATGAAAGAATTTTCTGAAATTGCTCTTGAAGAAGACGAAGAGGATGCTAAGAATCCTAGAGCTTTAGGCGTTTTCATGGAAGATGTAGCACTACTGACGGATGTTGACAATAAAGATGCAAAAGATGACGATCAACCTAAAGTGTCTATGATGACCATTCATAGTGCCAAAGGACTAGAATATCCTTTTGTATTTATTGCTGGGATGGAAGAAAACTTGTTTCCATCGCAATTAAGCGTGAATTCACGATCTGAATTAGAAGAAGAGCGTAGATTGTTTTATGTAGCGCTTACAAGAGCCGAGAAAAAAGCATTTATGAGTTTTGCCTCTACCCGATTCAAATATGGAAGCATGAATTATTGCGAGCCAAGCCGTTTTATTGGGGAAATTGATCCTTCACTGATTGAGTCACCTGCTATTCAAAAAACTTTAAAGCGAGAATTGACAAAGCCAGCTGGTTTCAAATTAGCAGACCATATCGCACCAAGAAAATTGGTAAAGCCAATAGGATCAGGCGGCAGTGCTTTGGGTGCCGCAGATATGGCAAAACTCGAAATTGGAACTAAAGTTAAACATGAGCGTTTTGGAAATGGAGAAATCGTAGGTTTGGAGGGTGAAATTCCAGACCGGAAAGCCACAGTAGAATTTAGAGGTGTTGGTAAGAAGCAACTTTTACTCAAATTTGCCAAACTTCAAATCTTGGAATCTTAATTAAATAGCTTAGCAAAAGCTTAACACAATGGAATACCATACTCAAAAAGAACCGCTTATCTTGGCCGAATACGGCCGTCACGTGCAAGACATGGTTAATCACACGCTTTCGATTGCAGACCGTGACGAGAGAACAAAAGCCGCAAATGCAGTGGTTCAAATAATGACTCAACTTAATCCTTCATACCGAGACAACGAAGAATTGATTCACAAACTTTGGGACGATTTGCATCAAATGGCAAACTACAAACTTGACATTGACGCCCCATATCCTATTCCCGAAAGAAAAGAATCAGTTGTTGCTGAAAGAATTCAGTATCCAGATCAGAAATTTTCATACAAGCATTACGGTAAAATCATCGAAGGATTGATTGAAGCTGCCAGAAAAATGGAAGATTTGGAGGAGCGAAAGGCATTGACAGAAATGATTGCCAACCTCATGAAGAAAAGCTACCTCACATACAACAGAGATTCTGTGAATGATGAGATGCTAGCCGATCAACTTAAGAAAATGAGTAATGGTGAATTGCAACTAGAAGACAACTTTAGGTTTCATCACACCAACGACATACTTAGTAAAAACAGAAAAATCAACCCCACTAACGCACGCTCAAACAACAATAACAAAGGGAAAAGCAAGCGTAAATGGCAAAAAAAATAATACTGATAAATGGGTTCATTTCA
Organism: uncultured Flavobacteriales bacterium; assembly: GCA_964637935.1. Taxonomy (GTDB): domain Bacteria; phylum Bacteroidota; class Bacteroidia; order Flavobacteriales_G; family Salibacteraceae; genus SHAN690. The sequence goes on from CAZWXC010000135.1 coordinate 2,297, forward strand.
TATTGAAGGTGGTCGCCAACTAAAAGGCGAGCTTACGCCTCAAGGAGCTAAAAACGAGGTTTTACAAATTTTATGCGCTACTCTGCTCACTGCTGAGAAAGTAGAAATTGAGAATATTCCAGACATTAGAGATGTAAATAAGCTCATTGATTTACTTAGCTCACTAGGCGTGAAAATTCAGAAAAAAGGCATTGGACATTATATATTCCAAGCCGATGAAATTGACCTAAACTACCTTACCGCAGAAGAGTTTGCCACTAAAGGATCAGGGCTCAGAGGTTCAATAATGATCGTTGGACCACTTTTAGCTCGCTTTGGAAAAGGATATATCCCGAAACCAGGTGGAGATAAGATTGGCCGCAGAAGACTTGATACACATTTTATAGGTTTCCAGAAACTTGGTGCAAGGTTCGATTATGATTCGAAAGAACACTTTTACAAAGTCACTGCTAAAAAGCTCAAAGGAACTAAAATGCTTCTTGATGAAGCATCGGTAACCGGAACAGCCAATATATTGATGGCGGCAGTAATGGCTGAAGGTGAAACTGAAATTTACAACGCTGCATGCGAGCCATACCTGCAACAACTCTGCAGAATGCTGAATTCAATGGGCGCCAAAATAACAGGAGTAGGATCAAACCTATTAAAAATAGAGGGCGTTGAAGTACTCAATGGTTGCAGCCATCGTATTCTTCCCGATATGATTGAAATTGGCAGCTTCATCGGTTTGGCAGCCATGACTCAATCAGAAATTACCATCAAAAATGTTGGATACGAACATCTTGGAGTAATTCCAGATGTATTTGGCCGTCTAGGCATTAAGATGGAGCTTAAGGGAGACGACATATATATCCCAAGTCAAGAAATTTATGAGGTTGATACCTTCATTGATGGTTCTATATTAACCATTGCCGATGCTCCTTGGCCAGGATTTACACCAGATTTGTTGAGCATCATTTTAGTAGTTGCTACACAAGCAAAGGGCAGTGTTTTGATCCATCAAAAAATGTTTGAAAGTCGTTTGTTCTTCGTAGATAAATTGATTGATATGGGAGCGCAGATCATTTTATGTGATCCACACCGAGCTACCGTAATTGGAATGGGCAGAAAAGCCTCGCTCAGAGGCATTCAAATGACATCACCTGATATTAGAGCTGGTGTTTCTTTGCTCATAGCTGCGATGTCTGCTCAAGGCACAAGCATTATCAGAAACATAGAACAAATAGATCGTGGCTACCAGCACATTGATCAGCGACTAAATGCCATTGGCGCGAATATTGTCAGAAGCGACTCCTAATTTTAGACTATGAAATTATTTAGCATAATAGCTCTTACTTCCTTACTAAGTGTAGCCTCACTTCAACTGAATTCAAGTTCAGATTTTCAAACTGCAGGCGTAAAAATTGGAGACAAAGCTCCCGAAATAGCTCAGGAAAATCCTGATGGAAAAATCATGAAGCTATCTGACCTTAAAGGGAAAATGGTTTTGATCGACTTCTGGGCTTCTTGGTGTGGACCATGCCGGAGAGAAAACCCAAACGTGGTGCGCGCCTACAACAAATACAGCAAAGCAAAATTCAAAGACGCAAAAGGCTTTGATATTTTCAGCGTTTCTCTTGATGGCAATAAAGAAGCTTGGCAATCTGCCATAGAAGCTGATGGTTTGTTATGGAAAAACCACGTAAGCGACTTAAAAAAATGGAGAAGTGAAGCTGCCGCACTTTATGGTGTTGGTTCAATTCCATCTAGTTTTTTAATAGACGCAAACGGAATCGTAATCGCCAAAAATCTTCGAGGCAATCAAATCGACTTAGAATTAGATAAGCATATCAAAAGCTTATAATCACTGATAAATATTCGCTGACAAAATGTCTCTAAACTAGGGACTGGCAATACTTTTGCCTATTGGCAAGCATTCTAAAAAAGTATTCAGAGATGAGTGAAAAGGAAAAAGACACTTCCGAACTAAAGGAAGAACAAGTGAACAATCATAAAGATTCTGCAGAAGAGGCAACAACTAACACCGAGGAGTCAGCCGAAAATACAGCTGATAACAAAGAGTTTGGCGAGGCTGAAGCAGAAGATCCAATCGAGGTTTTGCAAAAGCAAGTGACCGAAGAAAAGAATAAATACCTGAGACTTTACGCTGAATTTGAAAACTTCAGAAAGCGTTCTGCAAAAGAAAGAATCGATTTAATTGGTACTGCAAGCGCAGATGTTTTGAAAGAAATGCTGCCAATTTTGGACGATTTTGAGCGTGCAATTGACTCAAACAAAACCGCAAGTGACATTGAGTCAGTTAAAGAAGGTTTTGAATTGTTATACAACAAATTTGGTCGCTTGATGAAATCCAAGGGCATTGAATCTATCGACCCAAAAGATGAAATGTTTGATGGTGAATTGCATGAAGCAATCGCTCAAATGCCAGCACAAAGCGAAGATCAAAAAGGAAAAATCTTTGATGTAGTTGAAAAAGGCTACAAACTAAACGATAAAATTATTCGCCATCCTAAAGTGGTGGTGGCAAGCTAATTCTAACGAAGAACATGGCTAAAAGAGATTATTACGAAGTACTTGGAGTTTCGAAAAGTGCAGCTGCGGATGAGATTAAAAAAGCATACCGCAAGCTTGCAATCAAGTATCATCCCGATAAAAATCCTGACGATAAAGAAGCGGAAGAAAAATTTAAAGAAGCTGCCGAGGCTTACGAAGTATTAAGCAACGCTGATAAAAAAGCGAAATACGATCGCTTCGGACATGCTGGTATGGGTGGCCAAGGTGGATTTGGCGGTCAAGGAGGCATGAACATGGACGATATTTTCGATCATTTCGGAGATATTTTCGGTGGTGGTTTTGGCGGATTTGGAGGTGGCCAACGCAGTGGTGGCGGTGGAAGACCAGCCATGCGCAAAGGCTCAAACTTGAGAGTAAGAGTAAAACTCACGCTCGAAGAAATTGCCAATGGCGTTGAAAAGAAAATCAAGGTTCAGAAGCTTGTACAAGCTGAAGGCGTTGAATTTGGAACATGTTCTACTTGTGCGGGAACAGGTCGCGTAACACGCGTTACCCAGACTTTTCTTGGGCAAATGCAAACCGCGAGCCCATGTCCTACCTGCTCAGGAACTGGAAAAACGGTAACCAAATCAAAGCCTGGCGTAATGCCCGATGGGTTAGAGAGAAAAGAAACAATTATTCCTATCGAGATTCCTGCGGGTGTTGAAGAAGGAATGCAACTAAGTGTTAGAGGCAAAGGAAACGAAGGACCTATGGGTGGCCCAGCAGGCGATTTACTCGTTTTGATAGAAGAGCAGGAACACGAACACTTTGTAAGAGATGGAGGAAATCTTCACCACGATTTGCATGTAAGCTTTGTAGACGCCACGCTTGGTGAGTCGTTTGAAATACCAACTTTAGGTGGTAAAGCCAAAATTAAAGTTGCTCCGGGCACTCAATCAGGCAAAACCCTTCGCCTTAAAGGCAAAGGTCTTCCATCTGTAAACTCATACGGCACTGGCGACTTGCTCGTTCACGTTCATGTTTGGACTCCACAAAACTTGAATTCAGAAGAAAAAGAGACTTTGGAAAAATTGAAAATGTCAGACAATTTCAGACCAAATCCAGCCGCTGGCGACAAATCTTTCTTTTCGAAAATGAAAGAGTTCTTCTCTTAAATTAGCAGCTTATACAACAGATTATATGAACAACATTATTGAGGTAAAGGAAGTCAGCAAATGGTTTGGTGATTTCCATGCCTTAAATAATGTGAGCATCGAAGTGCCAGAAGGTAGCATATTTGGGCTACTTGGTCCAAATGGCGCTGGAAAAACCACGCTTATCAGGATGATTACCCAAATCACAAGTCCTGATAGTGGAGCTATTGTTTTCAATGGAACTTCTCTGCAATCGTTGAACATTAAGGATATTGGCTATTTGCCTGAAGAGCGCGGATTGTACCGTAAAATGAAGGTTGGTGAACAAGCGCTATATCTCACTCAACTCAAAGGAATTTCGAAAAAAGAAGCCCGTCAAAGTCTGGATATTTGGTTTGAAAAACTGAATATGCAAGACTGGTGGAATAAGAAAGTTATTTCTCTTTCGAAAGGAATGCAGCAAAAATTGCAGTTCGTAATTACGGTAGCCCATAATCCAAAACTTCTAATCCTTGACGAGCCCTTTAGCGGATTTGATCCTATTCACACAGAAGAGATTAAGCAGCAAATCTTAGCTTTAAAAGAAGCAGGAACCAGCATTATTTTCAGCACACACAACATGTCAAGCGTTGAAGAATTGTGCGAAAACATTTGCTTGATCAATAAAGGAGAAACCTTACTTAAAGGCAACATCAATGACATTAAAGGAAGTTTTAGCAAAAGCTTATTTAAGGTTGAATTTAAAGGCAGTCAAGTAGCGTTTGCAAACGCATTAG
>CAZWXC010000136.1:0-6709 GCA_964637935.1 uncultured Flavobacteriales bacterium
TGTTGTCAATACAGCTTCTGGCGCAAGTGCCGATAACGGAGGTGGTGGTATTTACAACTTAAACAACGGAACATTAAACATTACCAATGCTCAAATTAGAAGCAATACTGCAAATGGTGCATCTGGATCTGGAGGTGGAATATTAAATGATGTAGGTGCACAATTAAGTATCACAAACTCAACTATTGCTCAAAACACTGCAAACAGAGCTGGTGGTGGAATAGAAGATAATTCTGGCACAAGCACAATAATGCTTACAAATGTGCATCTTGACAGCAACAGTGCTGATGGCCCTCCAGGAAACGGTGGCGGCTTGCACATTACAGGTGGCGGAAGTGCTACAATAATGGGTGGAACGGTAAACGGAAACATGGCTGCTTCTGAAGGTGGTGGACTTTGGAATGGCACAGGCACAATGTCAATTGACGGTACCATGATCATGAACAACACAGCTTCTGGCGCTAGCGCAGATAACGGAGGTGGAGGAATTTACAACCTAAACAACGGAACTGTAACCATCACAAACGCGATGATCAAGTACAATATCGCTAATGGAACAGCTGGTTCTGGTGGTGGTATTTTGAATGATGTGGGATCTCAACTATCGGTTTCAAATTCTGAAATCATTGGCAACATAGCAAACAGAGCTGGTGGTGGAATAGAAGACAATTCAGGTACAAGTACTATTACGTTAACAGATATAAACCTTGATAGCAATGTTGTGTTAGGACCTCCAGGAAATGGTGGTGGACTGCACATTACAGGTGGCGGAAGTGTTACAATTACCGGTGGTACCGTAAACGGAAACGAAGCGCAGCAAGAAGGTGGTGGCCTTTGGAATGGGAGCGGAATGATGATTGTAAATCAAACCGAAATAGATGGAAATTGGACTTATGGTAATGCCGCTCATGATGGAGGCGCAGCTATTTTTAACAATGGTGGTGATGTTAGCATAACGGAAACTGAAATAACCAACAATATGGCTACTGGTACTTCCGCTTCTGGTGGCGGTTTACTTAGCTTGAATGGTGAAATTACGATTGAGTCAAGCATGTTTAACATGAATGCTGCAAACCGAGCTGGGGGTGCAATCGAAATAATAAAAGGAATATTGACCATTGATCGTTCTGATTTCATGGAGAATGATGTAAACGGAACAGCAGGAATGGCAAATCCTGGCAATGGAGGCGCTATCCATATTACCGATTCTACCATGATTATGATCAGTGAAAGCGTATTTACCGAAAATACAGCTGGCCGTGAGGGTGGCGCGCTTTGGAACCAGACTGGATCTGTTATGACACTAAACCACGTGACTGTAGACAATAATATGGCTTTTGGCGATGGCATTGCTTTTGGTGGTGGCGGAGTTTTCAATAATGGTGGAGATTTAATGATTATGAACTCTACCATATCAAACAATAGCTCAGAAGGTGCAAACGGAAATGGTGGTGGTGTCCATGTTAAAAACGGCATGGTAAGCATCTTGACGAGCACCATTTCAGGAAATAGCTCTGCTCACAATGGTGGTGGTATTTACAACAATGCAATGCTTTCTATTGATGCAGCAACAATTGCAATGAATAGCACCGCTGACAGCGGAAGTGGTATATATAACATGAGTACCGAAGCTGTTTCTTTGAAAAATTCGATTGTTTCAAATAACATGGGCATGGCAGAAGATATAAGCACCGCGGGTTCTGCTTATACAAGTAGTGGACACAACATTATTGGCATGACTTTATCTACCACCATAACAGCAGCTATGGGAGATATGATTGGAGATGCTACATCACCAATTGATGCAAGACTCGAAATGCTTGCAGATAATGGAGGGCAAACCATGACTCATGCACTAATGTTTTCTAGCCCAGCTTACAATGCTGGAGACATGGCTGATATGTTTGAAGATCAACGCGGTATGGCAGTTTATGAAGGTAGAAGAGATATTGGTGCATTCGAAGCTCAATCAGATCTATTATCTATCAACGAAATTGCAAACAGTAAGCTATCGTTGTATCCAAACCCTTCACCTAATGGATTGGTAAACATTAGTTTAGACTATACTAGTGACAACATAAACGCTAGCATCATTGAAATGGCTACCGGAAAAGTGGTTCGAGTATTTCAATTAAACACCCAAAACAAAGCACTAGACTTAAGTGATTTGGCTAGCGGAGTATATGGTGTTAGACTTGAATCTTCAACTGTTTCGAAGATTGAAAAACTGGTGATTAAATAAGATCAAATCCAACTGTTAATGAGAGAGGCTGTCTAAAATATTTAGGCAGCCTTTTTTCATATTATCATTTGTAAAAACCATGAATGTTCACTTCAGAAACTATTGCAATAGCAAAGCGCTTAGTTTCGCGACTTTCTAAAGAACTAATTATACTAACATACTTTCTCTACGATCATGCACAAAAAAATGAGAATTTTTCACCGCTATTTGGGTTTTTTCCTTGGCGGAATTATGGCGGTTTATGCCATCAGCGGAATTGTATTAATCTTTAGAAAGACCGACACATTTAAAATAGAACGGCAAGAAACCATTGTTTTAGAGCAGCCTACCCCTACCGACAAGCTGGGAGAAGCCTTAAACATTAAAAACTTTGAAGTAGAAAAAGAACAAAACGAACTGGTCATTTTTAATGGCGGTACCTACAACATAAACACCCGAACGGCCAACATCACGCGCAAAGAATTGCCTTATGTGCTCGATAAAATAACCCACTTACACAAAGCCACAAGTGACAGACCTCTCGCCTTTCTCAACATCTTTTTTGGAGTGTCGCTTTTCTTCTTCGTATTTTCTTCTTTTTGGATGTTTACACCAAGCAGCAGCATTTTTAAAAAGGGCCTTTACTTCTCGCTTGCAGGTTTGGTGCTGGCATTGTTGTTGATTTTTGTTTGATCCACTTGATAATTGATGAATAACGTTTTAATTTGAAACTGAATTGCTTACAAATCACTAAAGGATTTTTAGAGTTTATGTACAAATTGTTAATAATCCCAATCCTCATCATTCAACTACTTTTAACATCTTGTGTTAAAGAGGTTTATATAACGGATGAAATACAAAGAATCGGTCCTCGACTAAACTATTTTGACGGTCGATTAGGTCAAGATAATCATTCAGCCATCATTGCAAATGATCAGAACATTGTGGTTTGTGGTTATGATAATTCTCGTCCATTATTGTTGAAAATAAATGACCAGGGAAATTTTGTTTCTTCAACAGAAATCGCTTTAGGTTATGAATCGTTTGGTAGGAGTTTTGTACAACTTTTAAATAACGACTTTTTAATTGCAGGCAATAAAAACGTATCATCCAGAAGCCTTCTTGAATTATACCGCTGCAATGAAAACGGAGTTCTTTTGTGGACCGAGAGTTTTGGTGAAACTGAAGCAAAAGCCATTTTAGCATTGACTGATAGTCTTTTTTTAATAGTCGTTCAAAAAGATAATTTAAACGCTAGTATCAATCTAATGTATTTTCATCTGCGTGAAGGTCTAGTTTCAACTCATAACATATCGAATTCTGATGACCTATTATTTTCTCAAATAATCAAAACTATTGATGACCACGTGCTACTTGTTTTAGGAAGAGATTATTATCAAGACCCTCAAATTGATGTTTTGAAAATTGATAATTCTGGTTACACAGTTTGGCGAAAATCTTACGGACAAGGACTGCATTCTAAGCCTAAGGTATTAGAGCTACCCAATCAAAATTTCATAATAGCTGGTAACGACATTTCTTATTCTTCAATAACTGATCGAAACATTATTTTAAAAATGCTCAACAGCAACGGTGATCTGCTTTGGGAAAAGAATTTTGGAAACGATACAATCAACGAATTGATTAACGGAATGGTTTATAATGAGGATAATACAATTACTGTGCTTGGACATTCTTATGAGAGTTACGGAAGAGAAAAACAGATCTTACTATTCAAAATAGATTTGTCAGGCGAAATAATATGGCAGCATGAATATCCAAATGATGCTGAATTAGTTGGCACTCATCTGCTAAAAACTAAAGAAAACGATTTAGTAATTATCGGTAAATTAGGGACTTCTATTTTCATGAATAGATTGTCATCAGAAGGAGAAATTCTTGATAGTAATACACGGTAAACCAAATCCCCACTGCACGCATAGATAAATTTTAATCACTCGCTTTTTTTATTAGAAGACATTCATCTTTCGTCCGAAAAGTTGTTTAAGTGAAACGGAAATATTGTGTAATCGAAAATCATTTAATAAACACATGCCAAAAGCACTATTTCCTACTCTATTTTTAGTTTATGTCCTTCTATCTGCGTGCGTTAAAAATCAGGATATAAATGCTCCCACTATAAGAGTTGGTCCAAAAATCAATCTGTATCAAGGTTCATTAGGCCATGATAATCATGCAGTTGTAAAAACAGAAGGGCAAAACCTGATGATCTGCGGTTCGCGTGAAGGAAAACTATTACTATTTAGCATAAATGATAAAGGAGTAGAGCGGTTTTATGAAGAAGTAATTTTTGAAGGTATAACTTTCGCTCAAGGAATACTGCAATTAGATAACAATGATTTTCTAGTAACAGGACATAGAAAAGCTGAAAACGAACCTGGCTATTTGCAAGTACACAAGTTTAATCAATACGGAAAAAGACTTTGGACCACACGCTTCAAAAGCCATTTCATTAAATGGGGAAAAGCAATTGTTACATTAAAGGACTCAAGCATGTATGTGGTTTCAGCTCCCGAAAAATCAGCTTATAACTTATTCTTAAACAAGTTTGATAACAACGGTAATTTGAAGTGGTCAAAAGAGTTTAAACTAAACTATGATAGAATAAAGTTTGGAAATATCATCAGGTCGTTCGATAACCAACTAATACTTGCAACATCGATTCAATCAGGAAATCCTCTGACGGGCAAAGAGATAAACATTTTTAAACTAGACACTTCGGGAAATGAGGTTTGGAAGAAGACGCTAGAACCTGATAATTTTGCAGAAGCATCATCCATTATTGAGCTTGAAAATAAAAAACTGGTAGTTTGTGGATATTCCAAAACAAACAGTGGAAGCACTCAAGAAGCTTATGTGGCTTTGCTCAGTAATAAGGGTGAACCAATTTGGGAGAAGAAAATTGGAACCGACTCGTTGGCCGAATCGGCTAAAAGTATCATTTTCAATGAAGACAATACGCTCACCGTTATGGGTTCGTCATTTAGTCCTATCACTGGTTTTGAAAGGCTTTTGCTCTTTAATATTGACGTAGAAACTGGCTAACAAAAATGGTATCGTGATTATAGAAATGACATTGCAGTAACTGGTACACATCTGATTAAAACCGATAAACAAGAGCTCTTGATTGTCGGTCGTTCAAACGAGCAGATTTTCATGAGCCGTTTAGCAGCAAATGGTGATGTACTCGATTAGCAAGCCATTTTCATATATTCAATTCATTCATGATAACCCAACAAAAAAAAGCCGCTTACGCGGCTTTTTACATTTATATAAATCGCGTTTAAACGATTAGATATTGTTGGTAATAAAATCCATGATGTTAGATTCTACGCGGGTTGTGATACGGTCTGTATCTGCTCTGTGAAATGACTCACCCGTGATTTTTTCATACAACTCTATGTAACGCTCAGTGACCACATTTACAAATTCATCTGGCATTACGGGCATGGTTTGTCCTTCCAAACCTTGAAACCCATTTTCGATCAACCATTGGCGCACAAACTCTTTGCTCAATTGCTTTTGTGGTTCGCTTGCTGCTTGGCGCTCGGCATAGCCATCAGCGTAAAAATAACGTGACGAATCTGGAGTGTGAATTTCATCGATCAAGCGAATGTTGCCTTCAGCGTCAATACCAAATTCATATTTCGTGTCTACCAAAATAAGCCCTTGCTTAGCCGCTATTTCGGTTCCGCGTTGGTAAATAGCACGTGTATATTTTTCCATTTGCACATACACGTCTTCGGCTACAATGCCGCGTGCAATAATGTCTTCACGAGAAATATCTTCATCATGGCCTTCTTCTGCCTTGGTTGCTGGCGTAATGATTGGCTCAGGAAATTTGTCGCTTTCTTTCATTCCATCAGGCATGGTAACACCGCAAATCACACGCTTTCCAGCACGGTATTCGCGCCAAGCATGACCACTTAAATAACCGCGAATCACCATTTCTACCATGATTGGTTGGCACTTCACTCCTACCGACACGTTTGCATCTGGCATGGCTACCAACCAGTTTGGCACTATGTCTTTGGTAGCGTCTAAAAAGCGCGCTGCCAATTGATTCAACACTTGACCTTTAAACGGTATTCCTTTAGGCAACACGTGATCAAAAGCCGATATACGATCGCTGGCAACCATCACCAAGTGGTTTTCACCAATGTGATACACGTCTCTTACTTTGCCGCGATACATTTTCTTCTGATTCGGAAAATGAAAATTTGTCTCTTTAAGCGCTTCCATTCAGTTATTTCTATTCTTCTATTATATAAATCTGTCCAAAAAGGTAGATTTCATTTGCGTTGCTGATAAACGAAAACGTGTGTTCGGCACTGCTGTAGGTTACCAAACTCATGTCTGCATCGTTTTTTCTAAGCATAAAAAGGGTTTCGCCAGGCTGCATTTGCACACTGCGCGAAGTGCCGTCAAACGCTGATGTGTATTCTAAGTCAAAGATTACTTCATCGT
>CAZWXC010000137.1:0-6662 GCA_964637935.1 uncultured Flavobacteriales bacterium
GTTTCTATTATGAAGATTTCAGCATCTGTTTATTCTAGCAAAGGCACCGATCTTAAAGCGTTAGTCAACGATTTAGATCAGCATGGTATCGATTATTTTCACATCGACTGCAACGATGATCCTAGTGTTTTTGAAGATATTGAACATATCAAAAAATGGAGCAATACACCCATTGATTTGCATTTGATTACCGCTAATCCTGAGCAGTATTTTGATCGCATCAATCAAGTTGGAGTAGATTTAGTAACGCTGCAGTACGAAGAACTAAACGGTTATCAATACCGTGGTGGTTTGAATGCTCGCATGGGTTTGAGCATTGTTTCAGACACTGATATTTCTGCTTTTGAAGCCGATGCCGAGTTTTATGATTTTGTATTGATGATGGCTACAGTGCCTGGACAAAGCGGAGGCAAGTTTGACAAAACCAACTTCAGAAAAATAAGAGCATTTAAAAAGGCATTTCCCGGCAAGGCAATACACGTGGATGGTGGCGTAAATGCCGAGGTGAGTTTCATTTTGAGAAACATGGGCGTTTCATCTTCGGTGGTTGGTTCATACCTTTTTAAAAATCAGCCGATTGGCGCTGCTTTGCTCAATTTAAAAACCCATGATGTAGAAAGCCATTATGTGGTGAAAGACTTCATGCGCAGCCGCGAAGAAATTCCATTGGTTGGTCCAGCGCAGCAATATTTGAAAGATGTGTTACAAAGCATTGAAGATTATAAATTGGGATTCACGATTCTTGAAAACGAAGATGAAACCTTGGTTGGCATTGTAAGTAATGCTGATTTGAGACGCGAAATGCTTAAAAATATTGAGCAGCCACAAGCTATTAGCTTGAGCAATATGATTAATAAATCGCCCATCGTGATTGAAGAAAATTCAACCGTAAAAGCGATGCTACAAAAGGTGAAACAGTTTGATTTCCCAATCAATTATTTACCTGTAGTAGATTCAAATAATAAAGTAACGGGAGTGGTTTCATTCCTCAATTTGGTAAAAGGAGAACTATGATTTTGCACACCAAAGCTGGCATCAGCGAAGCACAAGCACACGAAATAGCAAAGGCAACACAAAGTGCCATTTTTAAAAAAGACGATTATTATGTGTTAGTGACTCCTTCTAAAATGAAGGAAACTCCTACAGAATTTTCGGGTCATATTCAGGCTGAATGGCCTATGAATGATGATATTCAGTTGGCAAGCAAATCATACTTAAACACCACCCGAGAAGTAAAAGTGGGAAGTGTGACTATTGGTGGAAACACTGGAAATACGCTGATTGTTGCTGGGCCATGTTCGGTAGAATCTGAAGAGCAAATTCGCGAAAGCGCAGCCTTGCTTCAAGAGCTTAATATTACCGCTTTGCGCGGAGGTTGTTATAAGCCCAGAACTTCACCTTATTCTTTTCAAGGTTTGGGCTTAGAAGGTTTGCAGCTTTTGTCTAAAATGCGCGATGAACACGGTTTTTCGATCGTGAGTGAAGTACGCGATTCAACGCATGTTGATGAAGTGATTGAACATGCAGATGTGATTCAAATTGGTGCCAAAAGCATGTATGATCATGGCATTTTGAAAGCTTGCGCCAAAACCAACAAAACAGTACTGATCAAACGCGGATTTGGAACCACGTTGCAAGAATTTGTTCAAGCAGCTGAATTTGTGCTAAGTGGAGGAAACGAAAACGTGCTTTTGTGCGAACGCGGCATTAGAACCTTCGAAACCAAAACCCGATTCACGCTAGACTTGTGCGGTGTAGCTTGGTTAAAAGAATATACCAATTTGCCTGTGATTTTAGATCCAAGTCATGCACTTGGTTACCGATACGGCATTGCTGATTTAACCAAAGCCTGCGTAGCCATGGGCGTTGACGGTCTTTTGATTGAAGTGCATCCAAACCCAGCAGTGGCAAAAAGCGATGCAGCACAGCAGCTTTACCACGATCAGTTTAGAGATTTGATGAAAGCAATAAAACCAGTTGCTGAGGCGGTTGGGCGAAGAATCGTTTAATACAAAAACCCAAACAGCCATAGCGGAATAGCATTATTTGCTGTGTATTCCACATTGTCTTTTGCTAAATAAGCGTTTGGCAAACCTCGTATCTGCTTTGCCGTTTTGTTTTCGCCCCCAACCTCAAATGTGTATTTCTCATCAATCATGAAATCACCTTTAGGAGCCAAATTCACTTTGTGTGATACCGACAATTGGCTCACAAAAAAGGTTTCTCTTGCGGTGCCAATTTCCCAATTATGGTGACCTAAAACGTGCAATAGATTTGGGTTGTTCAGGTAAAGTTTTTCGGGTTTTGTGAGTTGTCCAATTCCCTTTCCTGGTTTGAATAATTGATGAACCATCCGCGCACGCTCCAATTGTGAAATCGCTTTGATCAACGATGGACGAGAAATACCAGTGCGCTCACAAAGCTTGGTAATATTTGGTGTAAAAGGTACACTGGTAGCAATGGCGGCAAGCAACTTCTTGGTTTTGACAATCATGTCATACGTAAGATTGTCCACCGCATTTAAGTCTACTTCAATAATCAAGTTTACCACTTGTGTTAATCGTTGCGCAAAAACATCTTTCCCTTCTAAAAAGTATGGATAAGCTCCGTATTTCAGATAATCCTGAAAAGCTGGAATAGGCTTTAGTTTTGGTAAAATTTCGAGCTCAATTTCTGCAGAATGACGGAGTATATCATCCAAACTATATGGTTTAAATACAATTTTCTGATCGAAAGCAATGAATTCTCGAAACGAAAGTTCAAATAATGTGTAGGCTATTGCTCGCCTGCTCAAATCAGATTCTCCTTGAAAAATCTCGAGTATGGACGAAGACGTGAAAACAACCTTTATTTCTTCGAAGTCATCGTAGATCAATTTCAACTCACGTGACCAATTTGGGTACTTGTGCACTTCGTCTACAAACAAATGCGTGCCACCTGTTAATGCGTGTGTTTTTGCTAATTGATACAAGGTGTTCTCTTGAAAAAACAGATCGTCCATAGAGACATAAAGCGCATTGTCGGCTTTAGAAAGCTTAATTGCAGCAGCTTGCAAAAGCAAGGTTGTTTTTCCAACTCCCCTCGCTCCTTTTAGCGCAATGAGCCGCGAAGACCAATTTATTTGATGCAGCAACTCTCTTTGAAAGCTCTTTTGAACCCTAGCAATTTTAGCCCTTGATTTAGTGATAAGCTCTTCCATAAACCATGTTTTTGTAAAACGAAGATATCATTTAAATTGTAAAAACGTAAAATGCATTTTACAATATGCTTTATGAATTGTAAAACACAATTGTGATTTATGACAAAAACAGGATGAGCACCGAACGCAATTTTTCAACTAAACTTGCACAGTGAACCAGCTGCTAAAAAACCTGCAATACCTTAAACTCAAACATCCGGAATGGATGATTGGAGTAGACGATAACCCAACGATTATGCAACTGGAGGCGCTTTGCGCACGTTCAAGTGTTTCGTTGCAAAACTTGGTGAGCTATAATTTAGAAGCTGAAGAACTGCCTTGGGAAAATATTCGGTTTATCTTTTTGGATGTGGATGGAGTAATGACCGAAGGCGGCATGTTTTATACCGAAAAAGGTGATGAGTTTAAGCGATTCGACACCAAAGATGGCATGGCCATTAAAAAAGCTATGGATGCAGGCATTCAAATAGGAATCATTTCTTCTGGTTTTAAAACAGAAGTTATCAGTCACCGAGCTTCTATGTTTGGGATTGAATATGTGCATGTTGGCCGAGAAAAGAAGGAAATGATTGCCGAAAAATGGCTTCACCAACTCAATTTAGATTGGAACCAATGTGGCTATATTGGAGATGATATCAATGACATGGAGATGATGAAACGCGTTGGTATTTCTGGTGCGCCTGCAAATGCTGTTTCGTCCATAAAATCTACGGCCAATTTTGTGTTGCAACAAAATGGTGGTTTTGGTTGCGTGCGAGAATTTATTAGCTACTTGCCTGCATTAAAAAATCAACTTTAAACATGAGCAAATTGACCTTGGTACCAACGCCAATTGGCAACTTAGATGACATTACCCTAAGGGCAATCAAGGTGCTTCAGTCGGTAGATTTGATTTTGTGCGAAGACACACGTCATAGCTCAAGATTGCTTCAGCATCATGGCATTAGCAATCAATTGCGCGCTTTTCATCAGCACAACGAGCATAAAGTGACCGAAAGTTTGGTAGAGCAAATTAAGTCGGGAACAAACATGGCGCTGATTACAGATGCTGGCACGCCTGGCATTAGTGATCCTGGTTATCTGTTGGTGCGCGCTTGCATAGATAGCGATGTGCAAGTAGAATGCTTGCCTGGCCCAACAGCAATTATTCCTGCAATTGTTGGTTCTGGTTTGCCAAGTGAGAAATATGTCTATTTAGGTTTTCCACCACAGAAAAAAGGCCGCCAAACCTTCTGGCAAGAATTGGCCGAAGAGCCACGAACCATGGTCATGTACGAATCGCCACATCGCATTTTAAAAGCATTGAAAGAAGCTGCAGAAATATTTGGCACAGAACGCAAAGCCGTTGTGGTGCGCGAGCTTACTAAGATGTTCGAAAGCTTTCATCGCCATACTTTAGGCGAGTTGATAGAGCTTGGCGAAAAACAAGCCTTCAAAGGCGAGATTGTACTCGTGATTGAAGGCTTGCAGCATTTTGAAAAACGAAATAAAGAGCAGGTTTAGTCACTCGCCTCAAATTGGCCCATCTTTGCGCCATGAAAGCAGTGGTACTCATAAACGAAGGCGATGCTTCAAGCGCTTTTCAAATTCAAGATCTTCCTACTCCAATAGCAAAACCAAACGAAGTACTTATACAAGTATCTCATTTTGGATTAAACTATGCTGATGTAATGTGCAGAGCGGGTTTGTATAACGATAGACCTCAATTACCATGTGTTTTAGGGTATGAAGTAGTGGGAATAGTTGCTGAAAAAGGAAAAGATGTGCTTGGGTTTGACAAAGGAGACTTTGTTTTAGCATTTACCATGTTTGGTGGCTATGCTGAGTTTGCGGTGGCAGATTTTCGTGGTATGGTAAAACTAGCTCCAGGAACAGACCCGGCTGCTGCAGCTGCTTTGGCCACACAATATTGCACTGCTTGGTATAGCGCATGCCACATGATGAATTTGTTGCCAGGAGATAGAGTGCTGGTGCACGCTGCCGCTGGTGGCGTAGGCACGGCTTTAGTTCAAATAGCGAAATGGAAAGGCTGCGAAGTGTTTGGCACAGCCAGTCAACCTCGAAAACTAGATTACCTGAAACAACAAGGAGTAGATCACGCCATTAATTACACTGCAGAACCATTTGAAGAAGCTGTAAGTAAGATTCTAGGCAACGAACGAATTGATGCCGCATTTGATCCTGTGGGCGGCACAAATTTCAAGAAAACCAAAGCTCTTTTAGGCTCTGGCGGCCGAATTGTGACATTTGGCGCAAGCGAATGGAGCAATACAAACGGGAACTTTTTCGATAAAATTAAATTGGCTTTTGGCTTCGGTTTTATGCATCCGATTGGGCTGCTCATGAAATCTCAAAGCGTTATTGGTGTAAACATGCTTCGTGTGGGTGAAAACAAGCCGCACTATCTGCAAAAAACGATCAACGAAGTTTACGAGCATTACCAAAAGGGAATCTTGAAACCTACTGTGGACAACGTTTATGAAGTAGCCAACATTGCCGAAGCGCATGCAAAACTCGAAAGCAGAGATACCATTGGTAAGGTGGTGGTGAAGTGGTAACGTCAATCCAACACCTTCTTCAGCGCTTTATTCACGTAAAAGTGATGCCCTTCTAATTGCTTCTTCTCTAAAATTCCAATTTTGCTCAGCTCATTTAAATAGAGTCGAGCTGTGTTTTCGGCATAAATGCCTTGGTCTGTGAGGTGTTTTACCTTGGTATAAGGCTGCTCAAAAAGTGCGTGAATCAATTCGTCAGGTCGCCTAATGGCTTTGGCTTTACGTTCTACTTGTTCAATCTGAATTTGCTTCAACTCGGCAATTTGATTGATTTTTTCAAACGTGAGCTTGGCGGTTTCTTCCAGCGCTTTTAGCATAAAAAGCAACCAAGTAGCCCAATCACCTCGGCTCGAAACACCAGCTAAGGCAGCCGTGTATTGCTTGCGATGTTTTGAAATAAATTGACTCAAATATAAAATGGGTAAATCAATTTGTTTTGCGTGTTGAAGAACCAAGATATTCAAAAGCCGTCCTACCAAACCATTGCTTGTTTCAAAGGGATGAATCGCTTCAAATTGGTAGTGAGCAATGGCCATTTTTAACAGTGGGTCTATTTCAGAATGGTTGATGAAATAGGCTAGATTTTCTAGTTTTTTTAGGATAACAATCTTACCCGATGGAGGCGTGTAAATGGCCGCGTCAGCAATTGCACCAGCTCCTTCATTTTGTATCGATTTGTTGATCATTGCTGACCGAATACTTTCTTCAGAGTTTCTGACTTTTCTAAAAACATCTATAAAGAAAGACATAGTAATGGGTTTGCTTGCTGCCAATTGTTGGTGCGCCCACCAAAGAGCGTTCTGTGTTTGAAGTATCGCAACCGAAGGCCCTTTGGCCAAGCTGAGTCCTTTGCTCGCTTGTTTAAAAAGCGCTCCATCCAATATTTCAATACCATCAATGGCAGCCGA
>CAZWXC010000138.1:0-6657 GCA_964637935.1 uncultured Flavobacteriales bacterium
TTTCGAATGAACGCGATACGGATAACTCGTATTATTTCTGGAGCCCCATTTGTATTACTGGCTCTTACCATAATGCCCAAACATTGACCTTGAGAATTAAACACGCCACCACCACTCATACCGGCAAGTCCCTTTCCATAGACAAAAAACTCAACCTCGTTGTTGTAATTAATATTCCCCTCTGCATCACCTGCGTTTTTTAGCTCGTTAATTGCTTGCTCTGATTCCGTATCTGTTAAAATCTTTGAGTAGAGAACTGCTCCATTAGGATAGCTTTCCACATCTTGCGGATATCCAACTAAAATGGCATATTCATCAGCAATCGCTTCATTCCAGGTTTTGATTTCTTTTGTTCGATTATTAGGGTCATACATAGTTAAAGGTGTGTGAGTTTGCACCATTTCTGGGTAAATCGAAAACAAGCCATCTTTTGTTTTTTGATTATCAATTATCCCAATGTAAAAATCTTCTTCAGGAACTATGGTTGTATTGGTCGCCATCACAGAAATATTTGAATGATAAAAGGGAAAATCAGCCGTAAGAGTATCGTCAAGGTCAATGCTCCCATTTATTGGTGGTAATTTTGATGTTAAAAAAATACCGTTATTCGTATTTGTTAAATCAACGAATTCTTCGGTTCTGTTGTCCCATCCATCAATTCCTAAAACATGATTTGCTGAAACGTAAATTCCTAAACCAAAGTCATTTTTTCGACTCCAAATGGTTTTTGAACCTGGACCTCTTTTACCAACGCTCCCTCTAATTATTTTCAAAATATTTTTAAGGTCTTGGTTATCACTATTCAATACATCTTCAATTTTTATCAATTTGTTTTTGAGGTCAATATTGTCTGGAGAATTGGTTTCTTTTTCGCATGAATTGCCGATAATTGAAAAAAGAACGATGTTAAAAAAGAGTTTTCTTATCATGATTTGGACTTTTTAATTGATATTGATACGATTTCCTTGTTTTTTTCCGTTGCTTAATTTATGTTTTTCGCCTGTCTGAAAATATTAAGGTCAGTAACATGAAAATTAGCACGAAGCTAAATTCCATTCCGTTTCTTCCGGCACCAACGACAAACCAACCCTCTTTAAGATGAACTGTTACAATTCCTGATATTAAAATTAGAATATTGATGATTGATGCAACTTTTGTGTATTTGTCTGCTAATAAAAACAATGAAGTGCCTATTTGAGAGATTACTGTTGTCCAGGCAATGAAAACTCCGAAGGGAGCAAACCCCATTTGATTTAAAAACAAATTGCCAAAATCATTTACATCATTATTCGTAAAAATGCCGTGCAAACTGTGCGATAAGAAAATAGTTGCCAGTGCAAAACGTAGTAAAAAAGTGTTGTTAAAGGTTTTCATTTTCAAATTATTTTAGAATTGAATAAATGAGTTTGCTATTTCTTAGCATAAATGTTTATTTGATTCCATATCTCTGCCTTAATAATTCTGTCCAAATTAGCGATTCTTTATTATTACTTCCCAATCAGAATTTCATATTCTTTGGGTATAGCTACCCCTTTAAAGTGGTTTGTCAGTCCATAAAAAATCAGAATAGTTAGTAAAAATCCAAAGCTTAAAATTGCAATAGATTGATTGTTTGGTGTTAAACCCAACACCGATTGCTTCATTTTTTTGCTGTGAATTGAGGCGATGTGCCCGAAAAAAGAAAGAATTGCAAGTCCGTAATATGGAACGAAAAATAAATTGAAAGGAAATGAATTAAGTCCTGCGACTCCGAAATAAAAGTTAGTGTCGAGGTGCAAAAGAAGTCGTCCACATAAAACAGCACTTAAATGAATGATGAAAAAAAAGGCCAGGTAAAGTCCGGTCCAGATATGCAGTTTATCAAAGTTGGAAATTGCTGTTTTTCGGCTTGACTTAACAAGTTTAAGTCCTGAAATAATTTGCACAAACACCGAAAGCATTATGATTGACTCAATGAAAACATTGCGATAAAATAGTCGCAAAGTATTCATCATTTCAAGATGTCTGTCAACGCCAAATAGGCTCCAAGCGTGATTAAATAAGTGAAGTCCAACAAAAATTGAAATTGTTAGCCCCGATAAATAATGAATTTTCTTAGTAGTCATATTATGCCTTGCTGTTGATATTTTATCATGTTGCTATAGAATGATCGCTTAATTGAAGCTATGTAGCAGAGCTACCTGATAGGTTGCTATAAATTCATTTTTTGGTGTTATTGTCATTCGGTTTAGTTTTTCCATACCGGAATTTTTATAAAACTGTCGTTGTGCCACTTTATTTGTAAAGGTTCACCTGCATCTTTTATAGTCTCGTCCGAAACAGGTTTTCCTGAGCCATAGTTGATAATCTCAAAAGGATGCTTGTTGATGTTTAGTAAAATTACCAGACGACTTCCCTTGCTGATTTCCTTACTTACAAACCGAGTATTGTCAAATGGAATGCTTTCTTTTTTATTGGGTTTCAGAAGTTGTCGTTTTGTATTGTCTTTGGCATAACTTGCCCGACCAACATAACGGGTAAGAAAAAAATAGTTTCCGTCAGGCATCAGTTCATACAATGCCAATGAGACGTCCATATCTTTTTTGTTGATGGTAGCAAACAAGTTTCCGAAGAATGAACCATTAATTGAGAAGTCATTTTCAAATGATTGTGTCTTAAAGACCAATCCATTACTCGCATCAAGTGTGTCGAAAATGATTTGTGGAGTGTAATAATTGTTTTGGCTCTCTCGGTCTTTAAAATCTACGGTTTGTTTTTCAAACCCTTCCGTTTTTGGTTTTTGAGTTACAAGCATGGCATTGTCTAAGTAGAAGGTCAACGTATCGTTGTTTATTGCCTGGAGCGAAGGAGCGTGGCGCCATTCATTTGTTCCCATCACCTGATAATTTACTTTGTCTTTCAGTAATTCTGGCTTTGGCTTATCTTTTATAATATAATCCAGCCATTGAAAAGCTAACTCTCTCATACTGATATCAGCAACACTATCAATTTCATAACCCATTAGATTTTTTTGAGGATTGGTTTGTCCGCCCCAATGGTCATAAGGGCCAATTACAAAATAATGGTTCGCATTTTTGTTGTATTTATTGAGGAGTTTAAAATATTGAATTGCACCAATTTGCGAACCATCATAATACCCGGTTGTTGATAATATCGGGATGTCTATTCTTGAATATTCCTGAGGTGTGGGAACCATTGATTGCCAATACGCATCGTAAGCTGAATGTTGTAACCACTTCTGAAAGATAGAGTTGGGCTGGCCTCCTAAACTATCTAAACTGCGAAAGGCACTTCCCTGATTAAACCATTCAAAAACTAAGCCTCTGTCGTATGGTTTGTTTTTGTATATATTATCGTTTGCCCAGCCAAGTATATTTCCGTAAGGAACGTTGTTTTCCATGGGTGAATCAAAGCCTGGCATTACAGCTACCTGAGGCACGATCGTTTTTAAGGCCGGATGAATATTTTTTGTAGTTGCCCATTGCGAATATCCGGTATAACTACCGCCAAACATTCCAACTTTTCCATTGCACCAGGGTTGTTTGCTTATCCATTCGATAATGTCATAAACATCAGTTCCCTCGTGTTCATACGGAGCATATTCTTTTAGATTTGTACGAATACCGCGGGAATAGGCAACAATTCCGACATAGTCTCTGTCAGCTGAAATCTTTGCAAAAAAATCATCGGTTTTACCTTGATAATAGGTTGTATAAAACAGAATGACAGGCAAAGGAGCTGCAGTTTCTTTTTTTCGGACGATTGTTGAAGAAATGTAGATACCGCTTTTTGTTGGAATTAAGACACTGTCCTGAATGATATAGATACTGTTATTCTGAACAGAACTTTGAGCAAATATTGTTTTACAGGATATTAGGATAAAAAAGGTACAAATAAAATATTTCATATTTCTCAGATTTTTATTGTCATTTATTCTTACGGTGTCGTCAAATAATAAGCTTATCGCTAAAGGTCAACAGCAAGTCAGAGTTTTGTTTTATTTGTAATTAATGTTATTAAATATTGTTGTTGCATTGTCCCTAACTATGAGTTTTGAATTAATTGATTACTCGTTTTAAATGATTAAAAACTACCTTTTTGTTCAGCATTCTTTGGCGGTTGAATTCCTAACAAATTTGCTACTATTGGAGCTATTTGTAACGAATATATTTTTTTTAATTGCATATTTGGAACATCTGGACCAATTGCATAAAAAATAGACTGGCCTTCACGTAAAGTGGCTAAGCAACCGTGAACACCTCTGCCTGTTTCATTCATTGTACCGCTTAAAAGAAAATTTTTAGTGGCTTGGTTTTCATTTTCAAACATCGCTGGATCAAAAGAGTTTTGAACAAGAAAATTAACGTCGGTCAAATATCGACCAGAAATTGAATAACCAGCCTTACAGCTTACAAATATGTCACCTGAATAATCCTGATTATATAAACCATATTGTTTTTGCTCTTTCTTATTTGCTACTAACTCAAATATAGGCTCTCCCGTAATAGTATCTTTTAAATTTTTTAAACTTTCACTTAATCGTTTCATATAAGAATCAAATTCTACATTGTTTATTTTTTCTTTATTGATATATATGTTAGCAGAATTCCCGCTTGCAGTAAGTGAAATTTCCTGTTTAGTATAACTAAAACCCTTTTGTTCCAAATAATTATTTAGTATTGCGGTAGTATGAATTGGTATCATACCGTGATCAGAAAAAATAACGAAATTAGTTTCCTTTGGAGCGGCATTCATAATTTCAAGTAAGTAAGCATCAATAGTCTGAAATCGTTTTTCAACATAATCTGCATAAATTTTTGGACGGTTTCCATTATCTGCTTTATAATCTATTTGACGAGGATTGGTTAATGTGTATCTGTGTTGAACATCATCAAGTGTAGAAAAATAGCCAAATAACAAATCCCAATCACCTTCTTTCATACCGGTAAGAATTAAATCTTTTGAATATTTGGCCAATCTATCTAATTGCTCAAACCAAATTTTTTCTGATACTAATCCTGCTGTCTGTTTTCTATTTTCAGGTTCACCTGGCCATAATCCGCAATTTGATTGTAATTTTTCCAGAAATCCATTAGGAGAACCATAGACTTCTGCTGGAGCAGTCATAAATAATTGAAACTTACCCGTTTTATCATCTGATTTGAAAATTCTGAAAGAAGTATTGTATTTTTTACCGTTTTTCTCTATAACCATTCCTGTCCAACCTTCGGAATCAACCGTTGTTGTGTAACCATTTTCGAAATCGGCATCTGTATCAACAACAATTTCAGTAGGCTGATTTGGCAAATACATAGGGTTGAACATTCGATCTTTCAAATAAAAATATAATGGAATTTTAAAATTTCCGAAAATTTCAAAAATAGCTTTTGAAGGGCTTTTAGTTGCTGTCTTTAGTTTAATAAACGCTTCTACATCTCTATGATTAATTGTTGTGTCTGTAACTTCTAAATCCATTATTAGGGATGGCCCAGAAATATTTGGATACATATGCATATAATCTGTCATTCGTTTTTTGCTGGTATAATCAATTCCAACACCACCCAATGCCATGACTTTTTTGCCTTGACGCATGGCAGCCTGAAAAATTGTTTCCGCATCTATTTGCTGTGTAAATGCCAACAAATTTGGAGTATTCCATGATTGATCATTCTTACGAAATGAGTTTCCAACAATACCAGTTTTTGCTGGAGATGCTCCAGTAAAAATAGATATGTGTGATGGTCCAGTCGAGGCGACATTTATAGGGAATACCGTATCAGCATAAGCACCTTTTTTCTTCATTTTAGCAAAAGCTCCATCAGCAGGAAGTATTCCATTATCAAGAAATTTATCTATAAGATAATCAGGTGTTCCATCTAATGAAATCATAACAACTCTTTTTTTTGGATTTTGAGCATTTGTCTGACTTTGTGTTGAAAATATCAGTATAAAAAAAATACAGTTTATACCAATTAAATTATATAAATTTTTAATGCTAAATTTGATTTTTTGTAGAGGCATGTTTTTCTTTTTAACGTAATTGTATCATCGAAAATATTTATAAATTGTTATTATTTAAGACAGTATAACTATCTATTTGAAAATTATTTTTTGCACTTTTTTGGTATCATAACTTTAATGAATGATTATATCCTTCAAATAAATTATGTGTTTTTTCTTGGAATTTTTTATTGAATAAAAATGCGGTTATTAAAACAAAAACGAGAAAAGCTAAAACAATAAATAATTGAGTTTTTGAAGTTTTTTGAATGTCTTGTTTAGCCTTTAAATCGCACACTTCTCCAGGACAGTATTGGGCTCTTTCTTTTGATATTAATTTATACAGTTTGCAGCCTATACAAATGCCAAAAGCCGTTTCAAAAAACATTAATATCAAACATATTAAACAGACAATACCTGATATAATGCTATACGCATTTAGAATTACAAGCAAAAAAAACATAATTGCAGATAAAACTAAACCTATGTACCAAGCAAATTTCTTTTGCTCAGCTCCTACATATTCTGGGTTTTGATTATTCACAACAAAACGACCGATGATAAGTATTGGTGCATATCGTGGATTTATAAAAAGTCTTATACTGAAATCGGCTAGGAATATGGTTATCACATATTTGATTGGTACAAAGTTTACTT
>CAZWXC010000139.1:0-2308 GCA_964637935.1 uncultured Flavobacteriales bacterium
AGATCCAAGCATTTTCTTAGATGAAAACAACCTGCGTTTTGTAACCAACCTAAGACTAAACTTCTCAAGACTTGCGGCTACACTTTACGCTGAAGGTGAAACAGAAAAAGCAACGGCTGTATTGGATAAGTGCATGGAAATCACGGTGAATCAAAATACTCCGCATGATATCACGCTTATTCAAGTATGCGAATTGTATTTCAAATTGGGTGAAATTGAGAAAGGAACCGAGGTAAGTACATTGTTGGCAAACAACTACAATGAGAATATCATTTACTTCAGTTCGCTAGACAAATCATACACAAAAAGTGTGAGCAAAGACATTCAACAATCGATAGCCGTGTTGCAACAGCTAAAAACTTATGCTGAACAATATAAAGCTGAAGAATTGAAAGAACTAGTTACACCAATGTTTGAAAATGCAGAAGCATCGATCAATTCATTGATGTAACGATTAGAAGCAATTCATTTAAGAGCTCAGTCATTTCATGGCTGAGCTTTTTTTTTGCGTAGACGCAATCATAAGTGCGGTCAATACTTACCTCCGATAAAAGTGACCATCAAACGCTGATATTGTTATATTTTCGCAAGCATTAACGTTTTTTTTGAATACCCGAACATTAATAACTTTCACCATTCTGATTGTGGTTAATCATTGAAGTAGATCCATTTAAACTGAAAACCCTATCTGAACTCATATACCTCAATATGTTACATTTTACTGCTTCGTACAGAAGCCTGATCCTGGTCTTTGTTTCTGTATTCTTTGTCATAGCATCTTATGCTCAAGTATCTGAAAAGATAAACTACCAAGCTGTTGCCAGAGATACAGCTGGTGTGGCAATTGCCGACAGCGCGCTTTCGGTTCAAATTCAAATTTTCGCCAATAGTGTCAGTGGTACAGCCGATAGTTTGATCTATGATGAGCAGCATAATGCAACAACCAATCGCTTTGGATTATTTACACTTCAAATTGGAGATGGGGCTCCGCTTGGTGGTGGTTCTGTGACGCTTTTTGACAATATTTCTTGGGGTGGAAATAGTAAGTTCTTGAATGTATCAATTGGAGGAATTGATATGGGAACAACAGAATTGGTTTCAGTTCCGTTTGCGCTTTATGCAAAAGAGGCGGGTAATGTTTTGCGTATTGATTCAACCTACTTGTTTGAAGATTCGCTTTATGTGGTGGCTACCAATCAAGGAAATGACACTACTAACCTCACTCCTATTCTAAGTTTAAGTGCTCAATCAGGTTTAGATTCAGCCTATTTGAGTGGCGACACCAATTTGGTCATTGCGTCAAATGGCGATACGTTCAACATTTCTCTCGCAAGCTTTTTAGACAACTCTGACAATCAAAACCTGAGCTTTAGCAACGACACGCTTTACTTAGAAAATAGCGACACGATCTTTCTAGGAAACTATTTAGATAACACAGACGAGCAAACGCTTTCTACTTCAAACGACAGTTTATTTATTAGTAATGGAAATGGAATTCCGTTTTATGATAACGATTCTACCAATGAGCGAATTACAAATGTGATTCTTTCTCCATGTCCACTAAAAACACTAGCCATTTTTGAAAATGGAACATTGAGTAGTTCTGTTTCACTTCAAAGCTTGAGCGATTCTGTTCAATTCAGT
Source organism: uncultured Flavobacteriales bacterium (assembly GCA_964637935.1). Taxonomy (GTDB): domain Bacteria; phylum Bacteroidota; class Bacteroidia; order Flavobacteriales_G; family Salibacteraceae; genus SHAN690. The sequence goes on from CAZWXC010000139.1 coordinate 1,645, forward strand.
GAAGTAGATGGAACTGATTTGAGATTGGTATTTTCGAGCCATCCGCTCGATACATCGGTAATTGATTTGAGCACGTTGGTTGGCAGCGACACAGCCATCGTTTCAGGTCTTATTGATGGAACTGACTTAAAACTATACAACAATGTGGGTGATTCAGTCTTAGTGGACATCTCTTCGCTAGCCACAAGTCTTGAACTTGCTAACGAGGCCGACCTCAGACTTGACGCTGACACCAATATTCAAAACTCTTTAGACTCTGTAGGATTACTTGTTGATGGCATTTTGAATACTTCGGTAGATTCTTCTACCACCAACGAACTGATCGACTCTTTAACCTTAACAGGCTCCATCATCAAAATTTATGAAGCTGGAAATTTGGTTGACTCGGTTGACTTGACTCCGCTATTACCGGTTACTACAGATTCTATTCAGGCATTAGAATTTTTTGGTGACACACTAATCGTGATTACCGATGGTAATGGAGATCAAGACTCGGTGGTGCTTTCTTCGCTGGCTACGGATCTGGAACTCGCTGCTGAGGCTGATCTTAGACTTGGTGCAGACACTACTTTGGCCAATCAGATTGACAGTTTGGGAACCGATTTCGCAGATTACATTCTTGCAAATCTTGACTCCTTCACCAACAACGAACTTATTGATACCG
>CAZWXC010000139.1:2408-6584 GCA_964637935.1 uncultured Flavobacteriales bacterium
TTGACAGTTTGGGAACCGATTTCGCTGATTACATTCTTGCAAATCTTGACTCCTTCACCAACAACGAACTTATTGATACCGCATTCTTTAGCAACGACACACTATTTATTGTTGAAGCGGGTGATACTTCTGCTGCAGTGCTCTCACCTATTGCTAATACCGATTCTATTCAATCGATTTCATTTTTTGGTGATACACTACTCGTGATTACCGATGGTAATGGCGATCAAGACTCGGTGGTGCTTTCTTCACTGGCTACGGATCTGGAACTGGCGGCTGAGGCTGATCTTAGACTTGGAGCAGACACAACTTTGGCAAATCAAATTGACAGTTTGGGAACCGATTTCGCTGATTACATTCTTGCAAATCTTGACTCCTTTACCAACAACGAACTTATTGACACCGCATTCTTTAGCAACGACACACTATTCATAACTGAAGCTGGTGTCATACATACGGTTGATCTTAGTGAGCTCAGTGACGACTCAACAAGAATCACTTTAAACGGCAGCCAAGTTTACATTGACCCCAACGATAGCTCTATTGTTATCAATATTGCTGGCGTAGAAACGTACAGATTCTTAAAGGATAGAATTCAAGTTCCTCAAACTAACGGATTACACAATCTAGCTATAGGAAATAATGCGCTTGAGAACAATACCACTGGTAACAACAATTCAGCTTTTGGCGATGGAGCTTTAAAGTCAGTTGAAACGGGTACCCATAATTCAGCTTTCGGTTCTGACGCATTATTCTCTAATCTAGGAAATGAAAATAGCGCATTCGGGTCCAATGCATTAACTTTTAATAATACTGGAGTTAGGAATAGTGCTTTTGGTAACGGTGCATTACAGGACGGACTCACAGGTTCAAACAATTCCGCAATAGGTTGGTGGACCATGAAAGATTTGACTAACGGAGATCAAAATGTTGCATTAGGAAGTGAAGCAGGTAGAAACCTAATTACAGGTAATCAGAACGTATTCTTAGGAGCACAAGCCGGCTTTTCAAACCTTGGAAATTATAGTGGGTCTGGAGTCATTAAAATCGGATATAATTCTGGAACAAATGACACATCTGACAATAAGCTTTTCATTGACAATTCAAGCACAAACACGCCACTCATTTGGGGTGATTTTGAAAACGACATCTTGCAAGTGGGGGGCACTTTTAAAACAAACAACCTTTCGGGAGACATCCTCACCTACCCTGCTTTAGATGGTGATAACGGCTGGGTTCTCACAACTGACGGAAACGGTCTTTTAAGCTTTCAACAACTTAATGCTTTCACAGATACAATCGTGAACATAGACCTATGGAATGATTCAACATTAGTTTTGGTTGATTTAACAGGTGATACGCTTTTTGCAGATCTATCTGCACTGGCCACTGACGCTGAAGTTGCAGCAATTGAATCTGCTTTGCTAGTGCAAATTGCGTTGAATGCTGCAAACATCACGAACAATGCAACTGCTATTGGCACAAACGCTTCAAACATTTCGAGCTTACAGTCTCAAGTTACCACAAACACTGCTGACATCGGTAACAATGCTGCGAACATCACAAACAATGCTACTGCTATTGGTACAAACGCTTCAAACATTTCGAGCTTACAGTCTCAAGTTACCACAAACACTACTGACATCGGTAATAATGCTGCGAACATCACGAACAACACAACTGCAATTGGAACAAACACCACTAATATTTCGAACAACGCATCAGCAATTGCAACGCATGTTTCAAACGACAATGACACGAGTGCTTCGAACGAACTCATCTCATCAACCTACATTTCTGGTGACACATTTTACATTGTTGAAGCGGGTGATACGCTTTCTACTTTCTTAGGAGGTATTTCTATATCAACCGATACACTAGACCATATTCGCAACGCAGATTCTAGTGACTATGTAAGCGTGAGTACAGCCAATCAAGTGAATTTTGTGTTAGATGACACCACGAGATTCATATTTGAAAAAGGTAAGATTAGAGTAATCGATGCGACAAATAACTTAGCAATAGGCGAAAATTCGTTGTCCCTTAACACAACAGGTGGGAATAATACAGGTATTGGTCATGGAGCTCTTTTCTTCAATACCACAGGTAGTGGTAACATAGGATTAGGAAATGCTGCTGGAGATGGAATTTCTACAGGAAGTCAAAACATTGCCATTGGAGAATCTTCATTATCTGGAGCTGGTGCTGGAAGCCGAAACATTGCCGCTGGATTCAGGGCGCTATGGCAAATTACTGGTGATAACAACATAGGAATAGGATATCATGCTGGTAATCAGATTCTAAGTGGCTCAAACAACGTTCTTCTTGGCTACTATGCTGGAGACGCGGCAGCCTCAAGCCAGAGCGGTGTTATTAAGATTGGTGCAGGAAGTGGATCGCAAGACACAACAGACAATAAACTTTTTATTGCTAATTCCAACACCACCACACCGCTCATCTGGGGTGATTTTGCGGACAGCACGCTACAAATTAATGGAACCTTGCGAACTCGATTTGGTGGAGACACCCTCACCTACCCTACTTTAGATGGTTCGCCAGGTTCGGTGCTTACCACAAATGGTCAAGGTATACTGACCTTCCAACCACTAGATGGTTATGATTCTACAAGAATAGCTTTAGGTGATAGCAAAGTTTCTTTTGATGCGAGTGATAGCACCATTCAGCTATTGTTAGATAATACTGTCCAATACCAATTCTATAAAAACAGAGTCAACGTTGATAATCCTGCTGTTTACCTTGGTCAAGATGCAGGATTGAACGATCCGCAAACTTATGTCGATAGTTTAGCTAATGTGGGCATTGGTTATCATGCCTTAAAGCAAAACAATGGCAACTCGGGAAGTGTAGCTATAGGTGCCGAAGCGCTTAAGAACAATATTCTAAATGGCCCAGACAATACTGCTATAGGTAATCAGGCAATGAGAAATAACACCAACGGTGGAGGAAACGTAGCAGTAGGTAAATCAGCCTTGAAAAATGCAAACAACCCGAATGGAAACATCGCCATTGGTAACAACTCGTTAGGAGTGCTCACTACTGGCAATGGAAACGTGTCTTTGGGCGGTGGCTATTCATTAACCAGTGGTGGTGGAAACGTGTTCATAGGTCAAGGAGCTGGCGAGTCTGGCAGTTATAACAATAGACTTTATATCAATAATAGTACATCATCTACGCCATTAATTTATGGAGATTTTGTTGCAGACTCGCTTGTAATCAATGGAAAACTTAGCTTGGCTGGAAACTATACTTTCCCAAATACGGCACCAACAACTGTTGGTCAAGTGCTTAAATACAATGGAACTAATTTGGTTTGGGGGAATGACTCAATAGGTATTGTAGGAATTGACTCCCTTAGCCAAATTCTATCATTGAGTAGTGATGCAAATAATGATACGATATATAATTTACGTAGACTTGCTTTGGGAACTAGTAATTCAACATACCCACTCACTATAGTAGAAAGCACAGATGATTTCGCTGTTGGAATTCTAAACACAAAATCAGGTACGGGAGACAAAAAAGGTGTATTCTCTGAAGTACAAGGAACTGGAACTGGTGAAAATTTTGGTATTTATGGTCAAGCCGAGGGAAGCTCTACTAAGAACTACGGTGTTTTTGGTATTGCTGAGGGTTCAACAGGAACAAAAATTGGTGTTTATGGAACTACAACGCCTGGTGGAGGAACTAAATACTCTGGATATTTCGACAATGGAAATGTGTACATCAATGACAAACTTGGCATCAACAATCTAACTCCTGATTCACTTCTTGATGTTTCTGGTGGAGCTAGAATTAATAGATTGAATATTAATTCGGCATACACCTTCCCCACAACAGCACCATCGCTAAACCAAGTACTTAAATATGATGGAACTGATTTAGTTTGGGCAAATGACTCAACGAGCAGCGCGACTGACTCTACCACTGCTTCAAATGGACTAACCTTGTTAGGAAATGATGTTTCGCTTGGTGGCACGCTTTCTATCGGAACCGAAATCAACCAAGACTTTAATACATTGAATTTCAACGCAGTTGGTCTCAACGGCTTTAATGTGGACACGAATACATTTAGTGTAGATGGAAGTAACAATCGTGTTGGTATTGGACTCACCAATCCAATGTCGCCACTGCAAGTGAGAGCAAGCGAAACTGGAA
>CAZWXC010000140.1:0-6557 GCA_964637935.1 uncultured Flavobacteriales bacterium
TCTTGTCGCAGAAATAGGCACTATTTGGATGTTACCTAGATTGATGATTCAGCTGAGACTTAATCCAAAGCTTAGTAGTTGGTATTTTTTAAATCCACTGATTATTATTGAATTAACTGGAAATGCACACTTTGAAGGAGTGATGATATTTTTCACTCTGCTTGCAGTTAAAATGATCGTATTGAAAAAATATAATCGAGCTGGTTTAGCGCTTGCAATGGGGGTTGCAACCAAACTTATTCCGCTGCTCATATTCCCTTTTTTATGGAAGGCCATTCCAAACAACAAGCGATGGATGTTTACTTTGGCTTTCATAGCCGCATGTGTTGTGCTCTTCTTCCCTATTTTGAACCCCGTTTTTATCCATCATTTTTTATCTAGTATCGATTTGTATTTCCGCTCGTTCGAGTTTAATGCAAGTGTTTATTACCTCATTCGCTTTATCGGAAACTGGCTTGTTGGTTATAATTTAATCAGTGCTGTTGGTCCAGCTTTGCTGTTGATTTCAATGCTGAGCTTGCTTTATTTCTGGTGGAAAATGCCAGCACATTCCATCACGAAGGCAATGCATTACAGCCTTTTCGCGCTAAGTGTATATTACCTGCTAGCAACAACTGTGCATCCTTGGTACATCAGCATGCTTTTGATATTGGGCGTAATGAGCGGTAGAGTTTATCCTGTGGCTTGGACAGGAGCGGTATTTTTAAGCTACATCACTTACCGCACTGCTGCGTACCAAGAAAACTACTGGTTTATTCTTATAGAATACACCATAGTAGCTATTGTTTTTCTTAAACCTACTTGGATTAAGCAATGGCTTTCATCAGCTCGCTGATCAGCTTTTCTGCACTCACACCTTCAGCTTCTGCCTTGTAATTACGCACGATTCTGTGGCGTAAAACATTTGTGGCAACGGCACGCACATCTTCTTGATCTGGAGAATACTTTCCATTCATCAAAGCATGGCATTTTGCGCCAACCACCAAGTATTGACTTGCTCTTGGCCCTGCACCCCAATTGATAAATTCATTTGTGATTGCTGGTGAATAATCTTTTCCAGGTCTTGTGGCATTTGCCAAACGTACTGCATATTCTATTACTCCATCAGGCACAGGAACTTTTCGCACCAATTGCTGAAAAAACAATATTTCCTCAGCACTCATGATGTTTTGAAGCTCTACTTTACTGCCATCTGTAGTAGCTTTTACAATATTTACTTCCTCTTCAAATGTTGGGTAATCAACCCAAATGTTGAACATAAAACGGTCTAGCTGAGCTTCTGGCAAGGGATAAGTTCCTTCTTGCTCAATAGGGTTTTGTGTAGCCAATACAAAGAATGGTGCTGAAAGCGGATAGCGCTTTCCTGCAGTAGTTACCACGCGCTCTTGCATGGCTTCGAGCAATGCGCTTTGCGTTTTTGGTGGAGTTCTGTTGATCTCATCTGCCAAAACGATGTTAGAAAAAACAGGTCCTTTTATGAATTTGAAATTACGTTGATCGTCCAAAATTTCTGATCCAACAATATCAGAAGGCATTAAATCTGGTGTGAACTGAATTCTACTAAAATTTAATCCTAACACTTCAGAAATGGAGTTAACCAAAAGCGTTTTTGCTAAACCAGGCACTCCTACCAATAAGCAGTGACCATTGCTAAAAATTGAAGTTAAAACCGCGTCTACTACCTCTTCTTGACCCACAATTACTTTAGAAACTTCTTGCTTTAAATTGGCAATTCGTTTTCCAAAATCATCTGCTGCCTCTACTTCGTTTTTATATTGCTTCATGCTTAATTTCTTGTTGGTGCGTAAAAATAGAAAAGCCTTGATAGGTTTAACCTACGAGGCTCTTTTGATAGGAAATTTTAAAGGTTTTTTTAATTGTCTAGTTAGTTGATTTCCTCCACAGGAATTACAAACCGAACGTTATCCCATTCACAAATCACTTTCACGCCTCTATTGTCTTCGCCAAGATTGATGGTAAATTGCTCAATACTTGTGTTTAGTTTTTCAATCGGAACTTTAAATCGCGTTACATCTTGCGTATAATCTGGCTCGCTTACACCCCAACGATCCCATGTTTTATTGATTCCGATGTCAAACAAATCAGGACCAGGAATGGCATATAAACCGTAGCTTCCAGCTGGAACTTCGATTCCGTTAATCATTACTTTCTCGCTGAAGTTAATAACAGTTGCTTCATTTGCGCCCAATCTCCAATATTTACCATAGGGCTGCAAAGCGCCTTTTTCTCCATCACCAAAAATGAGTCGGTCTCTTTTTGACGGACGACTGTAATCGATATTTACAACTAAGCCGCCATCGGTAGTTATCTTTTGCTCAGCAGGCGGACTTAACGTTCGATTTCTATAATTTAAGTAAACACCCGCAATCACTAGCAAAGCCAATACAATTCCAACTCCGATGAGTACCTTTTTAAGCATCTTTTAAATTTTATTGGTGGTAAAAGTAGCCTTATCAAGCGAATGCCGAAACTAGATTTTACTTTAGCTGAAAATCAGCAAAATCGCTGATATAAAAGATCAGGATCACATCAATAAACCATGAAATATAAACTAGGAATTGCCCTTGGCGGTGGAGGTGCAAGAGGTTTCGCGCATCTTGGTGCCATTAAAGCTTTAGCTGAAAAAGGATTGGAAGCTGAAATTTATGCTGGCACTAGTGCAGGAGCCATCGTTGGCAGCTTTTTAGCTTCAGGATTAGCACCAGATCAAGTATTTGAATTGATGCATAAAAACAAGTTTAGCGATTATACCAAATTGCATTTGCCCATTGACGGATTTATGAGTTTAGAAGGCATGCAAGAAAAGCTCGAAAAATATATAAATGCAAAAAAGCTAGAAGACTTAAACAAACCTCTAATTGTTTGCGCAAGCAATATAAATACAGGCAAAGTGGCCTATTTCGAAAAAGGAAAATTGAGCAGTATTGTAGCCGCCAGCAGCTCAATTCCTGTGCTTTTTTCACCCATTAAAATTGGCAAGCACCAATACCTTGATGGCGGCATTTTTGACAATGTGCCTGTTTCTGCTTTGCGCAATATTTGCGACAAAGTGATTGCTATAAACATCATGCCATTGGAAACGAATAGCAATGTGAAAAACTTGATGGATGTGGCCTTAAGAACGTTTCAGATGAGTGTAGAAGCCAACACCATATACAGCAGAGCATCAGCAGATTATTTCATAGAAATAGAAGGGATTCAAAAATTTGGAGTACTGAGTACATCAAACGCAAAAGCACTTTTTGAGCTTGGATATTCATATACTAAAGCACTGAAAATAAACATCTAAAAATGAGAAAGGCCAGCAACCCTTGAGAACGTTGCCGGCCTTAATTACTAACCCCTAACTCTTAAAATCTTACAAAAGGTTCAAATCAAGTGCTACGGAAGAATTAGCGCTTACACTTATGTCTGAAAGTAATAGCCCTGAAATCAAACTTTGAACTTGCACTTCGCTATCAAACATGACTTGACTATTGCTATTTACTTGATATTTCACAACGTGAATTTCATAGTTTCCTTCTTCTAAAAAAGCTAATGTATAATCACCACTGGCATCTACTTCAGAACTTGTTACAGCTCCTCTAAAACGTGTGTTTGAACTTGCTGAAGCTTGCGACTCGGATGAACTAAAGGTTCCTTTTCGGTATGCGTACACTACCACTTTTTCGTCACCACTAGTATTACCCTGGACTTTACCTCTGACCTTTCCTGATTTTTCACTTTCTACCGCTCTAAAGCTTGAAGTAAACTCACTACCCGAAACGAAGGCATAAGTGCCATCATTGTTTCTTTTGATGCTTTTTCTAAGATCCATATCAATTACTATTTCTGAGGTATTTCCCTCGCTTACGGTAACATCAGCTGCAACATCAACAGTGCTTTCTGACGCATTCATCTTCTGTTTTGAATTGTCGCTTTTCAGCACATAAGTACCTGGCTCATTGCCATCCGCATCTTTTTCATAATCAAACTCTAAAGAGATTTCGCTGTAATTCTCAGCTTTGATTTCATCGCTAAAAAGCGCATAGACTTCACCATCATGGTATGCTGAAATTTCGATGGTCTTCGGCTCGAAATTTTTTACTCTATCACCATCTACATAAACATTGGCTACCGTTACAAACACGCCTTTGATGTTTTCATCATCAGCAGCGGCATCGGTCATTTTCACACTCATTTCTCCTTTTTCCTTGCTACAAGAAGTAACGCCAAGTAAAAGAGTAAAACTTAAAAAGAATAGACTTACTGATTTAATGAAGGTTTTCATAGTTTCTAATTTTAATTGGTTGCAATATGATTTAGGAATATCGTTCCACAAAAATTAGATCAACACTTAAAAAACTCGTAATGCCCTGTAATATCAAGGCATACATTAAAATTTAGGTCCAAGTTTAAGCTTATATTGAATACTTAAAACACGCTTCATTTTGGGAAAAAAATTCTACATATGAGAAACTAAACAATAATCATCCTAAGAAAATGATTAACCGTTTCGAAAACCTCGATCAAACAATTAGATGGCCATTAAGAGTATTAGAAAAGAAATTGAAACTGCCAATTTGGTTATAGGATTAACCTTAACAGCGCATATCTTTTAAGGCCTAAAAAGAGATTCAAGAGAAACGATCAAGACTCAAATATTCAAAAGATCAATTAGCCGCAATTGGCTAATAAACACATTAAAGTTTTGGTTGGTGGTTTTTGATATCCTCGATTTCAAAGGCAAATTGCAGGTAATTATTAATCGCACCTATAGGTTTCAACTTGATATAAAATGATTTAGTGATATCCTCAAATGCCCTATACTCCTCTCTAGGAACAACAAATTCATCAAAAATTATAATATCACCCTTCTTCAGGTAAGGATATAAAATAGCGAATGCGAATAGCGTTGAAGTATATAAATCCGCATCTAAATGAATAACGGTTTGCCCAGAAAAATCTATTTTGTGAACAGACTGTAGTAAAGTATCTTGGAAAAGACCTTTCTCAAAAGAAATACGTGAATCATCAATATTAGGGAAATTTCCACCTAAAGAAAAGTGTCCAATTTCTAAGTGTCCATATTTCTCAGGTAGACCTTCAAAGGTGTCAAAAGCCCAAAATTTTGTATTTGAACTAGCATTTTGCTCAGACCACCATCTAAGCGAATGTCCAAATCCAACTCCAAATTCAAGGTAAGAAATCTGTTTTTCTTTCAATTCATACTTCTTGCTAACAAACTCATACAGCTTCATTCGGTCTGCATGCTTCACGTTTGCGTTGTAGAAGTCATTCGTTAATAATTGAAATTTGTTTCGATCAATCCATCGAGACAACTTTAGTAAATAACCTATATAAATGAGTGTATCTGCAGCAAATCCTATGTATAAATGAATTTTGATCCTTATTAAATTGGCCTTAACCCACTTTATTAACTTCATTTTTTTCATACGCCAAAATAAAAGCTTGATTTAGTATCGCCTTCATATAATTTTATGTTTTTTCATCATAGCATATGGATCACCTTATTTACCTCACACCAAAACAAACCGAACGATTGATAATCAGACCACTTACGTGGGAAGATGCTGAAATATGGAATGGCTTTCTCAAAGATGACGTTTGCACCAAATACTTTCCTGAAGTATTCATGAAAGAAGAAAACGCAGCTGAATTGTGGATTGAAAGCCAACTAAAAAGATATGATGAAGAGCGTTTTGGCTTAATGGCATTGATAGAAAAAGAATCGAACGCATTTATAGGTCAATGCGGTTTACTACATCAAGAAATAAACGGTGTGGACGAATTGGAGATTGGATACCACCTTTTTCGTCAATACCACGGAAAAGGATTTGCTACCGAAGCTGCGCAATTTTTCAAGGAACTCGGTTTCTATTTTACCGAGGTGCCAAGTATTATTTCGTTGATTCATCCTGAAAACCGACCATCGCAAGCCGTTGCAATGCGCAACGGAATGAAGCCTGATGGTAAAGCTGTTCACAAGGATGAAGAAGCTGTGATTTATCGGATTTTAAGACCAAAGATTTAAGACTTTAGACTTAAAGAAATCAGAACTGGCCACATGAATATCAAGCTAATAATAGTATTCATTTTTATTCTGTTTAACAGAAATGCCATTTCACAATCGGTTAGCGATCTTAAATTGGTGGCAGCTGCTATGGAGCTTACCAAGCAAGAGGTGACTTATGACCCAAGCTATTTTAGCCTGACTTACCCTATGGGCGATGTGCCTGCCAATAAAGGAGTTTGCACCGATGTGATCATTAGAGCATATCGCAAAGTTGGCATCGATTTACAACAATTGGTGCATGAAGACATGGTGGCTAATTTTTCAGTTTACCCAAAAAATTGGGGCTTAACTTCCACCGATAAAAACATTGATCATCGCAGGGTTCCAAATCTGATGACTTTCTTTTCAAGAAAAGGAAAAATCTTACCAATAACTAAACTTACTAGCGATTACAAGCCAGGAGATATTGTTTGCTGGAATCTTGGAGGCGGACTTACACATATAGGAATTGTGATAGATA
>CAZWXC010000141.1:0-6546 GCA_964637935.1 uncultured Flavobacteriales bacterium
TGGTATTGTACGACAAAGAGATCATGTTTGGATTTGAAGTAGTGCTAGCTCTTTGCTGAAACAAAAAGTTCTGATTGATTGGACCACCACCATTACCATTAATTTTCGCCCAAAGGCTTACTGAAAATGTAGAACCTGTAATAATGGGATTATTGTTGTTTAAAACAATTTGATCACTGATTCCATCAAAGTTCAAAGCTCCATTGGTGTCTCCATAGCGGTCGGTGGAATAGGAAATAGATGAACTTGAAACCATGCTGTAATTGTTTGGCCCAAGGTCTCTTATTACTCCACCTAGCGGAGCATTGAAAATCAGACAAGAATTAAGGCTTGAATTAGGATGGCATCCTAACGTAGAAACATCCACATAAAGGGTGTCGTAATCCGTGCAAAAGCCATCCGTTGAACTCAAAATAATTTGCTGCACACCAAGGGTGTCAAAAGTGTAAATCAGAGAATCACTTGTAGAAACTTGGGTGCCGTTTACCGTCCATGTGTGCGGGAAGTTATGGCAGAAATTGGTCAAGTTAAGTGTGGTTCCAAGAGGAATTGTAGTGTCGTTTTGAACAATGTTTACTTGAGCTGGGCAATAGAGGGCGGCAACTTCACTATCATTTAAAGCTCTGTTGTAGACACGCACATCATCAATTTTTCCTTGAAAACCAAATGAAGACAGGTCTCTATGAATTCCCAGAATAAAATCTGTTGTTCCACTGGCATTGCCCAGAGAACTTGCCGTACCTGTGGCGATCAACTCTCCATTTGCAAAATACTTGGTAATTGATCCATCTCTAATTAATACCACATGATACCAAGTATTACTCGTAGTGTTATAAGAAGTTGTAATGTAGGGTCCAGCTGCCGTCATGGATAGAGTAGAATTAGCCAATACAGCAATCCCCGAAGATCCATAAGTCAGATTATTGTAATTATCCTGTTGGAAAACTGCACGATAGTTAGAGCTGGGAATAGACGCAGAATTCAACCACATTGAAATACTTCGATACTGATAATCAAAGGTTTGAAAAGCCCGTATATAATCGTTCCCATCAAAATAATAAGCACTATTTGAATTCCCGAAGCGATCTGTAGTTAAAGTTGGACCTCCTGAACTTGTGCTTAAAAGGGTCCCATCAAACCCAAATCCACTATAGTCATTGGCATTTCCAGAAAATGGATAGAACAGTTTTAAGCTATCAGTAAGATTTCCATTTTCAATGCAAATAGGCTCTAAAACAAACACATTAACAGTATCATAATCTGTGCAAAAACCATCGGAAGCTGCAAGAACTAATTCATACAATCCTGAACTCGGAAACATATAGAAGAATGCACTATCCGTAGAAACTTGGGCACCATCAATAGTCCAAGTATAACTTGCATTTTGATTTGCACTTGAAAACTGCACTAAATCTCCTGCATTTAGTACACCAGTGAGCTGAGAAATTTCTGCGGAAACAGGACAATACAATTCTTGAACGTCTGCTGAAGTAATTGCGCAATTAAAGATTTTAAAATCATCAATTGCACCGTTGAAAAAACCAGAATTGGTTAGTGCGTTTCTATGGCGGCCAATATTCACATAATCGACCGAGCTATTATAGTTTCCTGTGCCTAAAATATTTGTTGTTCCAAATAATTGGCCGTTAAAATAATAAGAAAGAGTACTACCACTAACTACCATTACAATATGATACCATTGGTTATATACTAGGTTTGGATTAGCAATAACTGCTACTACGTTGCTTCCAGACTTGTTCACAGTCACCATCATGTCACCAGAAGAATTCGTATTAATCACTACAGCAGAAACATTTCCAGTTGCATCATCTCTTTGACTAAAAACAGAGTTCCTGTTATGAACTCCTCCTCCAGAGCCACTCATTTTAATCCATACCGAGATGGAAAATGAAGTTGTTGTAATTACTGGGCTATTCCCATTGAGGGTTATAAAATCGTTAATCCCATCCAAAACGACAGCCCCACTTGCAACACCTTTTCTATCGGTGGTATAATTTGGTGTTCCACCAGTAAAAGAAGTGGAATAACTATTTGGGCCTTGATCAGCAATACTGCCATCAAAAGGCATATCAAGTAGCAAGCATGTGTTTAGGTTTTGACCTTGAGCAGATGTGCTAATAGCCAATATGGCCAACAGAAAGAAAAATTTTAAAATAGACTTCATACATAAATATTTAGCCTACCCTTTGCCCGGTTTGATTAGCGACTTAAACAATTGATCATTGCGATTCGGATCAATAATGAGCTGACTATAATCAAAAAAAGTAGAAAAATTAAACCCTAGATTGGTTTGCGAGGCCAATTTCTCGGGCGGTGAAAATACAAAACAACTAAATGCGTGTAGATGTTAAATTTTAGGATTCGAGAAAGGGGTTATACATCATTATAGCATGATTCTCAACAAGCATTCTTTCCGACTCATAACCATCTTGGTGTTTAACTATTTGAAAAATTTGATTGTGCCTCGAATATCCGCCCCAAAATTGTTGTTTCATAATATGATTTCGCTCCTCAATCGAGTAAGTTTCAAAGCACTCGATGTCACTATTGATTGAACCATGCAGATGTGTTTCATCTAGCCAAAGCTTAAATTGAAACGTGAATTCAGTTTCATTTTTCACTTGAAAATCTATGTGATTATAGGATAAAGTAGCTCCTGCACCAAATGGAACCTTTCGATTTACATCTGGAAAAACATCGAAGCCATGCCTGTGCCTTTCTTTGATTGTAAGTGGTGAATGTGCAGAAATCCAAAACAATAAGTTACCCAATTGACAAAGACCACCGCCAGTATCCTTTTCAGCTTTGCCCTGTTTTAAAACCAAACCTTCTAAATAGCCTTTTGCCTTTGTTGGTCTACACACCAACTTCCAAAAAGACATGGTTTCTCCCGGTTTAATCAATATTCCATCAAGCTTAGAAATGGCAATTTCTAGATTTTTGCGCTTATTTTGTTGCAAATACATTTCTACATCTTTCAACGGCCGAAGAATCAAAGATTGATGATGAAAAACCTCAAAATCGAGTCGCTCCCTTTGTATTTCGACAGAAAGCTTCTGTTCTCCCAACCATTTAAGCCTTCTTCTTAGGATATAATATTCTTTACCTAAAACTAGTCGTAACCAACTTCTTTTTATCGGTTTTTGAATGCAATTTGAACTAGGATTACCCATTATCAGTCTTAGAAAAATCGAAATGTAATTTTATAATTTCTGCCTTGTGCTGCTCAATATGTTCTAAAAAAGCTTTGGCAGAAGGCAAAAACTGTTTGGTTTTGAGCCAAATCAAATACCAATTTGAAGTAATGGGCAATCCATTTACAGGAATGATTTTTAGCGCGCCACTTTTAAGTTCGTTTTTGATACCAATCAGTGGCATAATACTATAACCCAAACCAGCCAAAACGGCCTGTTTCACCGCCTCGTTTGAAGTAAGTTCAAGCTTATTTTTCACATTCAATTTGTGTTCGTTTAGAAAGCGTTCCATAGTTTGGCGCGTGCCCGAACCTTGCTCACGAAAAATGATTGGCAGTTGTGTCAATAAATCCGTTTGATACATTGACTCGTTCAATGGACAATTTGCGCCTCCAACTAAGTACAATTGATTCTGCATCAGTTCAATATAACTGAGCTGCAAATGTTCTGGCAAGATAGAAACCAAAGAAAAATCGACTTCGTTTTTCTCTAATGATTTTACGACTGTAGCTTTGTTGGTAACGTCCATCACCAACTCAACTCCTTCATTTTCTGCCAAAAAATCGGTCAAGAAATAGGGCATCACATACTTACCCGTAGAAACCACAGACACTTTGATTTTACCTGTCAATTTTCCAGTGTAGGCCTGCATGGTTTGCTCCATTCTATCTGCCGATGCCAATATCTCTTGACAAGCATGATAAATCTCGGTTCCAAAATCAGTAATAAACAATCGCCTGCCTACCACCTCGAAAAGTGGAAGCGCAAATTGGTCTTGAAAATTTTTTAATTGAATAGAAACCGCTGGCTGAGTCAAATGCAAAATTTCTGATGCTTTTGTAATGCTTTTTGCATCGCACACATGCTTAAATATGACCAATTGTCGCAAAGTGTAATTCATAAGCCAAAACTATGCTAATCATAAATATTATAAAATATAATTTATGACTTGTAGCAATCAACTTTGCAGTATGAATACTCAAAAACACCTCAAATTCAAACTCATAGACGGCTATTTTTCTGCCGAAGAGGCGCGCGATATTTTGCTGGCGCTCATCAATCATAAAATAGCGCATCACGAAATGCATAGTTTTAGTCAGCAAGTGCGGTTTAGCTCAACACCTAGCCAAGAACGGTTAAAAAACTTGAACGAAGCAAAACAACTTGTGAAGGCTTTTTTTGAAGAAACAGAACCCGAAGCTCTGGTTTCTATGTTCAGCGAAATTGAATTGGTAAAATCAAAAGCTGCCGTAAAACAATGAATTGGAGCTTACTTGTAGATAATTTGACCAATCCAGCCTTGTTGTTTTTTTGCTTAGGAATATTTGCTGTGCAAGTAAAAAGCGATCTAGAAATACCCGCTACTTCGGGCAAGTTCATTTCGTTATACTTGTTGTTCTCTATTGGCTTTAACGGTGGTCAAGAGCTTGCTCACAGCCATTTTTCGTTCGAAATTGTGAATACCATCCTGTTCAGTATTGCTTTGGCTAGCATTATACCAGTGTATGTCTTTTTCTTCATGAAGAAAAAGCTGGGAACTGAAAACGCAGGCGCCATTGCAGCGGCTTATGGCTCGGTAAGTGCAGTAACGTTCGTAACAGCCATCTCGTTTTTAGAGCAACATTTTACTCCATTTGATGGGCATATGGTTGCAATTTTGGCCTTTATGGAGGCACCTGCCATCATTGTTGGTGTGCTCTTAATCAAATACTTCAGTAAAAACAATGAGAGCAACATTAGTATGTTTAGTTTGGTTAGGCATGCCATTACCAATGGTAGCGTGCTTTTGATTCTGGGTAGCTTGGTCATTGGATACATTGCTAGCGATCAGCAGGCCAACGGCATCAAGCCTTTTACAACAGATTTATTTAAAGGATTTCTCGCCATTTTCTTGCTAGATATGGGCATTACAAGTGGGCAAAAGCTTAAATCATTTTTCGAACATGGTTGGTTTACCAGTGCATCGGCTGCCATGTTTGCGTTGGTAAATGGAAGTGTTGTCGCCATAATTAGCGGTGCCATTACACCAGTTGCCGGCAACCGCTTTTTGTTGGCCGTTTTGGCTGCCAGTGCATCTTACATTGCGGTGCCTGCTGCCATGAAAATTGCTGTGCCAAAAGCCAATCCGGGCATTTACTTGCCCATGGCGTTAGCAGTTACGTTCCCAATCAATATTACCATTGGCTTACCGCTTTACTTCTATCTCATTACACTCTTTTAAAAACACTTCTCAAGGTGTGTTTAGTTAGTTTGTTCGGGCTCAAGATTTCTTGGGCCCGACTCTTTTAACTTAGCGTATGCGGAAAATCTTCCCATTATACCCCACTAAAGAATGCGAAGCGTTGAAAGATTTTAAAATAAATTATTACGAAAGCTGACCAAACCTCATACGTCAGCGCCAATAACATGAAAGTCCGCCCTTTTGCACTTGAAATTGAAATTGCACTTGGGCTTTAAGCCGACTAAATTTCAGTTTGTATTTCTTTATTGTTGGACGCAATTTATCACCGCATTTCTCGCGCTCTAACTCCTTCACTCTTGCTACTTTTGCGCCTCATTTTTCACAAACGAAGGCATGAAGATTTCATACAACTGGCTATCGCAATACATTCACCTATCCGAAACTCCTGAAGAAATAAGCGAACTGCTTACCAGCGTTGGTTTAGAGGTAGAAGGACTTGAAAAAGTGGAGTCGATTCCGGGTAGTTTAGCGGGCTTGGTAGTGGGCGAAGTGATGGAATGCACAAAACACCCAGATGCGGACAAACTCAATTGCACCAAGGTAAACATTGGCAGTGGCGAATGGCTGCCTATTGTTTGTGGAGCGCCAAATGTGGCGACTGGCCAAAAAGTAATTGTGGCTACGGTAGGCACAGAATTGCATCCTATTTCTGGTGATTCATTCACCATAAAAAAAGCAAAAATCAGAGGCGAAGTTTCTGAAGGAATGATTTGTGCCGAAGATGAAATTGGAACGGGCGAAAGCCATGATGGCATCATGATTTTGCCAGCCGACACGAAAATAGGAACTCCAGCCGCAGCCATTTTCAACATAGAAACAGATCATGTTTTTGAAATTGGACTCACACCCAACCGAGCGGACGCTGCTTCTCACTATGGCGTAGCGCGCGACTTGAAAGCGGTTTTAGCACAGCGCAAAAACAACAAAATAGAATTGTGTCGCCCATCGGTAGACGATTTCAAACCAGCAAACACCAACCTTACTATTCCTGTAAAGGTTGAAAACACAGAAGCTTGCCCGCGTTATGTTGGTGTAACGGTGAGCAATGTAAAAGTTGCTGCTTCGCCCGAATGGCTTCAAAACAGGTTA
>CAZWXC010000142.1:0-6540 GCA_964637935.1 uncultured Flavobacteriales bacterium
GCAATTCATGAAACACTTAGACCTTACATATCTTCTAGAAAACGTAACTGACGACATTGATTTTATAAAGCACTTGCTTTCAGTGTTTTTAAATTCATTGGAAGGAGATATTGAGGCGCTAGATTCAGCTATTTATCAGAAGGAGCATGTTAAGATAAAGAGAGCCGCTCATAAAATAAAATCAAGTTTCAGAAGCTTAGGAATGGACCTCATGACAAAACGACTTCAAGAAATTGAAGATATGGGTCACAATAATTTCGACATCCGAGTAATTGACGTAAGGTATTCTGATTTTAAGAGAGACCTTCCAGAAGTAGTTGAAGAAGTAAATGAATACATCCGAAAGTAAGTTCGCTTCTATTTTCGAAGACTAAGAGCTGCCACAAAATTGTTCGTGAATCGCTCAGCTAAGCTAAAATCTTCGGGCGTGTCTGTTGTATGGGTTACGCTTTCCTTTTTTAAATCAATCGAATCAGCTCCTGTATAAAATAGTTTGTCCCAATCTATGTCAATATGCAGTGTATCTCTTTCAAAGTCTTGAAGTTCTAGATTAAAATCAAAACTAAGATCTGATCTGTATAAAGAATCTAGTCCAGTATGAAACAACACATTATAATCGAGATTTTCTCCGCCAGTTGTGTCAGCTTTGGCTTCCAAAATAATGAAACGATACATCGTTGCCCAAGTCCAATGCATAAATGTGTAGGTGCTCAACGGATCAGCATTTTCATAAAGAGTGGGATCACCGGCATTTAAATTGGGAGGCAAACCAATGCCAAAAGTCAATTTTTTGTAATTACCAGCTTTTATATAAAACTTAGGAGCTTTACCCCACTGAACATTGTTTTTATTGGTATCAATCGGCTCAAAATCAACAAACTCAGCATCTGAAATTGTAGTTTCAGCTCCATCAGCATTGGTAAGTTGAATGTTCGAGATAAAAAATCGCAGCGCAATTAGATTTACATTGAAACCTCCTTGGTCAATAAAGTGCTGGTCAAGTGCTACTTCTTCTCCATTGCGCAAAACATGGAAATCTAACACCAGAGTCGGCTCAATCGGATATAGCTCAAACTCTGGAACGGTGTTTTTACAACCCGAAACGGAGAGAAAAGCAAGCAGTATTAATATTTTTCTATTTTGAAATAAATGCATTCTGACAATTATCTGCGATTTTGGTTGCAACCTCAAGGTTATTAAATGTATGAGTCGATAATTCCGACTTAAAATCAACATTCTTTAAGACTTTCTGCAAGTCAACTTCTATGGTGTAGTTCAGCATATTTTGATTTCTAATTGGAGCCGAATTCAAAGTCGCCATTCTCAACAATTCATTTGATCCAATATGGTATTCAAACACAGCGTTTCCGGTGCCATCAGCTGCTGCTGAAGTATCAACTACTCCAGTGAATGAACTGAAAATATAGCCTGTTGTCCAGCCCCAATACATATTTGGAAATTGCATTGCAAGCGGGCCTTCTGAGTATGTGCTCGGGTCAAGCGTATCGTTTCTTTCAGCATTTATACCTATGTTAAAACCAATACTATCAATATTGTCTGTGGGCAAATAAAGAGACGTAAAAACTTTGTTAGTATCAAGCAACAGCATTACATCGTTATCAAGAACAGTCTTTTTTGCACCTTCATATAGAGCGATTTCAGAGAAATACATTCCAAAATATTCAAATGAAATCGTTTGTCCGTCTTCAGTCACAAACTCTTGATTGGCCCTTAGGTTTACTTCTTCGTCACCATACATCACTTTATAATCAATTGTAAGTTGCATTGGTTCCCAAACACAATTTATATCTGATGTGCCTTGAGGATCATAATTAAATGCAAATGGTTTGTTGCATCCATCGCGTTTACAACCATTAACAAGTAGCAAGACAACGGGAATAAGAATGCTGAGTCTTTTCATAATATAAAGTGAATGTTTAACAGACGTAACTTTTAGGATATTTGGTTGTTCAAATAAAAGCTAAATTAAAGCTGTTAAACCAACGTTAAAAGGACTTTTATCACAATCGATTTTTGAATTGTTTTGGCAAAGAATCTTACGACAATTATGAGAAGATATTATTTTACGCTATTGATTTTAGCTGCAGCTTTCAATCTGAAGGCTCAAGAACCTATTAGAAACTATTCATATACTTTCAAAATTGCTAATCTGCCTGACAGCATAGACAGTATTGCCTTCATGGCAAATTACTACGGAAACAAACAGTATTATTTTGATACCGCGGTATTTGAACCGGGCGGAGTAATTAGATTTTCGGGCGACAGCATTATGGGCGGTATCTACTCCATCATTCTTCAAGACAAGAAGTCTTATTTCGAATTTGTGGTAAACGAACCGGCAATTGAAATGGAAACCGTTGCTGGAAACCTTGTAAAAGGAATGAAAGTGAAAACTTCCGTTGAAAACAAAAACTTCTACGAGTACTTAACTTTCATCGAAACGAAATCTTTAAAAGCAGAAAGTCTTAAGAAAAAACTAGACGGTGAAAGCGAAAAGGAAAAAGAAGCTGCCAAAGAGCAACTTCAGGTTATTGATTCAGAAGTAATCGGCTACAAAAAAGAATTCATTCAAAACCATCCAGACTTATTTATCTCTAAAGTGTTTAAAGCTTCAGAAGAACCAGAAGTAGCTGATTATAAAGAAATTGAAAATGAAGAAGAGCGTAATAAGAAACGCTATCTCGAGTTTAAAAAAGTTTACTTAGATAATGTGGATTTTGGTGATGAACGCTTGCTTAGAACACCAGTGCTTCATAACAAATTCATATATTATCTTACCAAGCTTACACCTCAAAATCCAGATAGCATAAATGCTACTGCAGATTTGCTGGCAGAAATGGCGCGACCAAGCAAAGAAGTGTTTAAGTATGTGGTTCACACCATTACCACTAAATATGAAGATTCTCAAATAATGGGAATGGATGCCGTTTTGGTGCACATGGGGCAAACTTATTACTGCAGTGGACAAGTTTGGTGGTTAAGTGAAAAGAAAAAGAAAGAATTCTGTGAGCGCATTGAAAAAATGGCTCCACTTCTACTCGGAAATAAAGCACCAAACCTGATTTTACAAGACACGGCTAACAAGTGGTATCAACTTTATAAAGTAAACTCGCCTTACACCGTTCTATATTTCTGGGACAGCGGTTGCGGACATTGTAAAAAAGTAACTCCAAAGTTGAAAGAGTTTTACGAGGCATACAAAGACAAAGGCATTGAGGTTTTTGCTGTAGGAACAGAGTTTGAAACCGAAGAATGGAAGGCTTACATCAAAAAGAATGAATTGCCTTGGATTAACGTTAGTGACAATCCAGAGTACCCGAGTAACTTCAGAGATTCATATGACATTTTCAGCACACCAAAAGTGTACTTACTAGATGCTGATAAGAAAATAATAGCGGCAAAGCTTATGCCTGAGCAATTAGGCGAATTTATCGACCATCAAATGGAAGAAGATTCAAAAAAGACGAAATAAGGGTTTTGGAAAACGAATTTTAAAATCCTCTTTGGCTTGGTTTTTACCAAACCAAACAATCCCAAAAAAGAAGAGATCAAGACTAACACTAACGTCTTGGTCTTTTTTTATTTCTGCCCAAGCCTTTTTCATTCCAACATTGTAATAAATGTCATGAAAAACCAATGCCCCTCCACTATTCACTTTAGTCTTTAATGACTTGAAATATTCAACCGTAGGTTCGTAATGATGATTGCCATCTAAGAAAATGAAATCAAAAGAATCATTGTTTTCATTGAAAAAAGCTTCAAAAGTCTGAGCTCTACATTCAACATGAGTTAGATCTAAATGCTGAAAATGCTTAGCCGCTAATCTATTCAATCCTTCATTTGCATCTATAGTGATCATGCGGCTATCTCGATTGGCACTAGCCATGTAGGCGCCCGATTTACCAATGTTAGTTCCCAGTTCTAAAATGGATTGGGGCTTGAGATAAGCCACAAGCCGATAGAGCAGATTAGCTTGAAAATCAAGCATACTGGATGTTTTGGCATAATGACTAATGGAGCGTGTGACTTGCCGGCCGCCATTGCCAAAATCTGCACCAGAAATCAGTTCATTGTTGGTTTTAAGCGATTCAAAAAACAGACATATTTCCCTTTCAGGCAAGGGCTTTTGTTGATAAATACAATTTTCAATCAATGCATAAATAAATGGCGAATGAGTTCCATGTCGGGTTTTGGATGAAATCCAATAGCCAATAAAATCAATTGCTCTTTGCATTTATTTTTTTTGAGTTGCAAATAACGACAATGCAATTTTGATACATTTGCCGCCCTTAAGAAAATTCTTTTTCTAAGATCAAAGCCCAGGTGGCGAAATTGGTAGACGCGCACGCTTGAGGGGCGTGTGAACTAAGTTCATGCGGGTTCGAGTCCCGCCTTGGGCACTTAATAAAAGCCTTGTTAGTGTTATCTAGCAAGGCTTTTTTGTTTACCAAATGCTCTTGAAGAGAAGTTTAACCTTCTTTGGTCACTCGAGTTTCATTTTAAAGAAATCATCAAGATAATCTACGAAATCAAGAGTTCGATTTTTTACTCAATGGATACCAAAAACCAGTATCAAAGTCGCTGATATACAAAAAAGGTTGTTTCACCTCACCTAACAATCTATTTCCGCAATTCGCGCGTTTATTTGGGAATGGAAAAGATTTCAAACTTCTTTGATGCATTTTTAAACATGTTAATACCTGGAGATCGATTCTCACCAATAGAGAAAGTATTAATAGTAAAGGTGATTATGCTTTGCTTACTCTTGATTAAGTATCACTAATCCAACTTTTCGGTAATCTTCGCTTTTTGTGAGGCTATTGATATCTGCTTCAATAACTTTTTAACTTGGGATTCCTCCATTTTGAAGCCCAAACCCACTTTTTTACCTAAGTATTCAAAACCTAAAGTTTCTCCACCGATTGTCCAAAAAGCATCGTTGTAAATTTTAGCCCAAGTTTTATCCTCGTAATTCACCTTTCCGAGGTTCTTTATATTTTCTAAGTCATAAGAAATGACTCTACCATAATTGCCATAAGCGCGCTTGTAGTCTAAAAAATTGTTTGACAATCGAATGTGCTCCGCTCCCATTCTATTCCAAATAAAAGAGCGTGTAGCATAAAATAGAAAGTAAGCCCAAAAGCCCATGAAAACTAGGTAGAAAATTTGTTGCTCTTGCGGTATACCTTTCAAAAAACTTAGCAACACAAACATGCCGCAAAACAGCCAAACTACAATCCAAACACCTAGCGAAACAACTTGCCATTGTTCAATTTTTGGAGAAATAGTGATTAAAGTGGTTTCATCAATTTGCTCTACGCTAACTTTGGAGCCTGATTTGATCATGTTGATATTTTTTAACGTTCAAAGGTCTTATTCTATAACGAATATTCGTTGTTATTTGCGAATGTCAAAACAAACAAAATGTTGAAACGAAATCTACTTTTTACTTTTTTCACTTTTTCCACTTTACTTGCAACACAAGCACAAGTAGTTAACAGCGATTTTCAAAAGCTGTTTGACTTATATACCATGGAAAAGTATGAGAAGTGCGCTTTTAAAGCCGAATCATACACTAGAAAAGATAAGTATTCAAGAGAAGCCGAGCCATATTTATACATGGCACTTTGCTTTTATCAAGCTCATGTACATCCAGAACTATTTACAAATGAATATCCTGATGCATTGAAAGATGCGTTGAAATATGCCTATAAGTTTCGAAAAAAGGATAAAAAAGGTGAGCTCTATGAGTCGAACAGAGATTTGTTGGATAAGATTAGAGAAGAAGCCTTACAACAAGCGAAGTTCTACTTTAATGACGAAGACTATAGAAAAGCATCTAGTGAATTTAGTAGAATATTGAAAGTTGTGCCAGATGATGTGAACGTGATTTTTATGACAGGTGTATCCATGATTGAAGCACGAAACTTAGGCGAAGGGCAAAAATTAGTGAATACAGCGCTGGATAGCTTACGGACTTATGAAAAAGAAAATCGCTTTGAAAAAGATGATGTAACCCACGATATGCTCATCAAAGGATTCATAGCTTATACTAATTTCTTGGACGAAAATGATAAGCTCGAAAATGCATTGGAAATCATTGCAATGGCTAGAAAACTGATTGCCGATGATCCGCGTATCAAGACTCAATATGCCAAGCTTTACGCAAAAGCTCCGGAAGAAGAATAGTGATGAGAATTGACATAATCACTGTAATGCCCGCTCTGCTTGATGGGCCATTTGCGCATTCTATTATCAAGCGGGCACAAGAAAAAGGATTGGCTGAAGTTCATGTTCATGATTTAAGAAATTATGGACTCGGGAAGCATAAACAAGTTGATGACACTCAATTTGGTGGTGGAGCGGGAATGGTAATGATGATAGAACCCATAGAACGCATTATCAGTGAATTGAAGAGTGAAAACGACTATGATGAAGTGATTTTTATGACGCCAGATGGTGAACAATTCAAGCAATCTATAGCTAACAATCTATCGTTGAAAACTAACCTGATTCTGC
>CAZWXC010000143.1:0-6528 GCA_964637935.1 uncultured Flavobacteriales bacterium
GGGTTTCTATAAGGTCTCTATTCGAAAGGGCAGTCGCGGCTCCCGCAGCCAGAGCTTCGACAAACCGTTGAATATTCGAACTAAAGGAGTTAATTTCTCCGGTTTCCTTATTCCGGGAGTTTATGAGTTGCATCGCCCCCATAACCTCCCCACCCCGGGGTCGTAGGGGAACGGTGAGGAAAGACTGGGATCGGTACTTGTTGGCCTGGTCGAATTTCTTGGTGCCCGAAAAGTCAAAACCCTTGTCGTTGTACGCATCGTGTATGTTTACGGTCTGTCCGCTATGGTAGCAGGCGGTTACGACGTTGTGCTGGTTGGGAGTACCATCGGAACTATACAAATCCACCGGAGATAGGGTTACTTTATTACCACTCGTGCCACCCTGCAAAAAACCAAGAGACTGGGTATGAACAATTTGGAACTCCAGTTGAGTTCTTGCTTCGTTGTGTAAATACAAACTCCCCGCATCGGCCCCCGAAAGTTCACGGGCTCCCTCAAGAATGAGTTCACTCAAGCGGTCTATATCACTTTCTGCCGCCAAGGCTATATTGAGGTCGATAATTTTACCCAGTTGGGCTAGGGTGGCGTTAAGGTCATCGGTCTTCTGAGAAAGAACCAATTTCATGCGGCCAAAACCTTCGGACAACTGGTAGAATTCGAGAATTGGAGTCGAGGTCACCGGATTCCATGAAAAATCCATCTCGCTAATTTTTTGGGCATCCTGGGCCAGATGAGAAAGAACCTTGGTAAGCGAACGAGAAATCAACCCGATCAAAGGAAGGGCTAAGGCAAGGAGTCCCAAGGTCACGTAGAAAATTCTCGACCTCAAGGTGAGATACGGTCCCATAAAATCCCGGAGAGGGGCAAGGGCGACGGTAGTCCATCTCTGGGTTTCGCTGACCTGCCACACCTGCTTTCCTAAGATCCACTCCCCATCGAAGGATATTCCCTCGGGTATCTGGCCAAGATTCCATGCTGAGTCTCCAGAGAAAATCTCTTCCACCTTGGGGTGCACAGCCAAAATACTTCCTTCCTTATCAAAAACACCCAGACCGCCGTTCTGGGAAATTTCTTGGGACTCGACTAAGGACTGAAGTGAGGCCAAAGTAATGTCCACCCCGAAGACCCCGGACCTATCAATCAATACTTCCGAGGCGGTAATTCCCGGTTGTTGAAGGGAATTGAACACGTAGGGTTCGGTTATCTTACCCGGGTTTGTGTACCAAGGTCGAACTCGTGGATCGTAGGGGGGATCGAGAACCACCCTTTCACCAAGAACTCTATCGTCTGGAGCCAGGTAGCTCCAAGTTTCTATCCGGTCGCCATCGAGCTCGGGCTTAAAAATCTGTCGAACAATAAAGGCCGTTTCGGGGGGTCCTTCGTGGGTTCTTGCTACGAGTCCATTTTTGTCGGCCTTGATGATCTGAAAAAAGTCCCCATTTTCTTTGCCAAAATAGAAGGAATAAAAACTTGGCTCGGACTCCAAAAGGGCTCTTAAAAAGGGTAGGGTAGGTTCGTTCACCCTAGCCCCAATTTTGGCAGCGTTATAGGTCAGGGCAAGCTGGGATAGGGTTCGTTCTTGGGCCCTCAGGCTTGCGGACTCAAATTGATCCCTTGCCCGGTCTTCTCCCGACTCCCTACTGACACACAACACAAGGCCCAGGATTAAAACGGACGAAACGCTGACAATGAGCAAATTCGTCGACATCAGACTTAGATGAAAAGGAATTTTTTTCATAATGCAATTCTACGATAAAAAAGGGCAAAAAAACACTGCTCCTCTTTTTGAACATCCTGAACTAAAGATCGGGGAGTGTTCGGCTATCGTGCACGACGGCGGCCAGAACTCTGGATCTCTGAGTTAATTTTGTCCTCCTATCGAGCTTGATGTGATTCTTGTATTTTATGTTGGCGACTTTCCGGTTTAAGGTGTAACGAGTATCTCGATTTTCTGGGAGTCTTCAGATTCGTCTAGTCTTTCTAGCCTAGCCTCGACCTTCTGGTTCTTTTTTCGGGGTGGACGGCGGTTTCTAGGCTACTGGCATCAGTGATTCGTCCGGTACTCGGCTGACTCGTCCGAAAGAATGTACAAACGCTGGGGCACAAGAAAATTGAACATCATTACCCAATCGAAACAAGGTCTTCCACCCGGTGAGTTGATCCAGACGAGCCAAAAGATCACACTCGAAGTTTAGCGACCCGTTGTTCAAAATCAAAGAATCCAGGTTGTCCCGTCTTCATCGCTGGTTCCAGGTTCCGCAAAGTTAGAAGGGGGGGTAAAGGTCTCCGGAAAAGACGATTCCGTATGTAGGTTTCGACCTGAGTAAACAGAGGAATGGTACGAAATTAATCTGCAAGCAGGGAACCGGCTACCTTAGAATGAAAAGACTAGAGATTTCCTCCAACCTTTATTCCTTTGTCAGCATAGTTTGTAACACTCCCTGTCTTTTCATGAAATCGGATAACCCTCTTCAATATGCCTTCTTTTGTATAAAAAGGGTCTTCTGCGGTCATGGGAAATTTTACCGGTGTCCCGATAAAAGCACTTTGGTAAACCGCGGAAATGAACTCTATAGCGGCCCGGCCGTTCTGGCCGGTGCTGAGGGGTTCGGTGCCGGTTTCGATTGCGGTCAGTATATCGTCGATTTGGGCTCTATGATCGCTAAAATCTGAAATCGGAATTTGTAGAAACTGATTCTCCAGGGCAGCTTCGGATGTTTTGTCCACTTCCGGATAGCCGTTGTCCATCTGTCTACTTACTTTGATTTTATGGGGCAGTTCGATCGAGCCTTTTACCCCATCAAGGACGAATCGCTGATCTTCACCGTGATGTAGTAGAGAACTTACTAAGGACCCTAGGGCACCACTTTCAAAATTGACCGTCACAACGGCGACATCTTCCACTTCGCTATTGTCGTGGTTAAGGTTCGACACAACTGCGTTGAGTTTTTCGACCCTTCCCATAAGCCACAGTAAGAGGTCGATATGATGAACCGCGTGAATCAAGGTACAGCCACCACCTTCTTTCTCCCAAGTACCCCGCCACCAAAGGTCGTAATAGTTACTTCCCCGCCACCAAAGTGAACTTGCCTGGGCAAAAAGTAACTTGCCCAGGGCTCCACCTTCTAGAAATTTTTTGGTTCGCATAATGTCGGGCTTGAATCGGTTCTGGGCGACAACCGACAGAATTGTTCCACTCGCTTCTGCTGCCGCGAGCATGCGATCGCACTCCTGCAGGGTTGGAGCCATGGGCTTTTCACAAAGGACGTGCTTTTTTGCCAAAAGGAAATCTTCAGTAACGGGACCGTGCAAGGATGGAGGCAAGCAGATAGATACCAGACCTATGTCGTCCCGAGCCAAAAGCTCTTTGTAGTCAGCTAACGCCTCACAGTTGAGACCGTACTTATCGACCTTATCTTGCGCTTTTTGGGGGAAGAGATCTACTACCGCTCGGATTTGGCAACGATCTGCAAAACCCAGGTAAGCTTCGATGTGGAAATTGGCGATATCGCCGGTTCCAATTATCGCAACCCCAATCACCCGCGACCTACCATCTTCTTCAGCGTCTGGAATACTCCGGTCTGGGACAAAATCATGAAGCCGATAATAACCAAAAATACAAGGCTAATTGGTCGTTCGAACATAGGGGCGAAACTGCCATCAGAAATGATCAAAGCTCGCCGGATGTTTGAATCTGCCATGGGACCCAGAATTACCCCAAGCAGAAAAGGGGCAGATGGAAAGTCGACCGCCCTAAGCAGTATTCCCATGAGTCCAAATACAAACATCACTTGGACATCAAACATCAAGTGATTGATCAGAAAAGCGCCTATTACACAGAGGACGTAAATAATCGGCATCAAGATCTTCTTATTGACTGCAAGGATCTTCACGGTGAACCTCGAAACAAGCATCGCAAGTATCCACATAGCGAAGGCCGCAAAGGTAAGGTATATACCAATTCGGTACACAAATTCCGGCGACTCAATCAGCAAGAGTGGTCCGGGCCGGTACCCGTGCATAAGGAAGGCAGCCAATAAGACAGCAGCCGGCGCGGAACCAGGAACTGCCAGAGACATGACGGGAATGATAGCACCGCCGACACAAGCATTATTTCCAGCTTCCGCCGAAATGACCCCGGTAGGATTACCTTTACCATAGCTATCTGGATCTTTGTTTGCGGATTTGGTAGCCCAATAGGATAACCAGCCGCCGACATCTTCTCCTACCCCGGGAATTATACCAACACCCACTCCAATAAACGATGACCGGAGAATTGCGACTGAATTCTTTCTAATCATTTTAAAGCCCTCAATTATCTTCAGAGGTGTCATCTTCATTACTTTGGAGTCGACTTGGGTAAAGGCCCGGATAATTTCTGGAAAACCAAACAGTCCGATCATGACCGGAATTAACTGAATACCGCTCATCAAATTTACATTCCCATAGGAGAAACGTGGGTAGGTGTTGACAGTGTCCATACCAATTTGTGAAACTAGCAGTCCAAGTATACCGGCCATCCAGCCCTTAAGAACGTTCCCGTTAGAGGTGAGACTTCCACAAATCATTATACCAAAAATCGCCAATAGAAAAAATTCCCAGGAGATAAACTGAAGAGCGAAGCCAGATAATAGTGGAGTCAGGGTCAGGACGCAGACAACACTGATAAAAGTACCAAAAAAGGAAGCGGTAGTTGCAAGGAAAATTGCCTGACCGCCTTCCCCCCGATTTGCCATCGGAAAGCCATCGAGGGCCGTAGCCGCCGAAGCGGGGGTTCCTGGTATGTTTAGGAGAATCGCCGATTGACAACCGCCGGAAATAGAACCGACATAGACACCAATCAACGAAATTAGGGCTGCATCTCGTGGAAAACCATAGGTTAATCCGGTGAGGAGTGCAATAGCCATAGTTGCACTTAGACCCGGCAACATTCCCATGACAAGACCGGAAAAGGTCGATAACAACAGGATAAGCAAGTTCATCGGTAGCAACACCGCCGAAATTGCTTCCATCAAATATTGAACGGCCATGGATTACTTCCTCTGAATTAAGGTAATGGTACGCCGAAACCTACCTGGAATAAGAATAAGATTGCGGCAATGGTAAGGGCGGAAATGAGAGTTAAACGGATTAGCGACGTCGATTTTAGATAGAACATAAGGGCGATGAGAAATACGAAAGAAGCCACCCAGAACGGCAAAAGCCGCATTAACCAGAATGTGTATACAAACATGATCCCGATGCCACCGAGGCTTACAACCATATTCCGACTACGAACCTTCTCGTTCCACCAAGCGCCCAATTCAACCTTACGCTGTGCCCAACCACCGTCTTTCAAGCTAGACCTGAGTAACAGGATGCTGCAGAATACTAAGAGGAAACCCAAGACAACAGGAAATAGTCCGGGAGAAACGTAGAAAACCTCACCGGCGTCCCGATAAATCAAAAAGCCTGCGACTACCACGTAGAGGCCAATCAATCCGAGAACAAAAGATGCCAACAAATCGAAATGCTTTTTACTTTCCATCGGGTTTTCTTCTCCTCTCAGGGGAAGTCATTTGAGACATGAAAAGGACGGAGGAATTCCCCCGTCCTAAATTGAAACTGGTCTACTTTCGTGCGATACCAAATTGTTCAGGGGAAACTTTGGCAACTCCAGCATCAAAAAGAATCCAGCTAACCGTTGATGCGAGATTTTCCACGTAAGGTTGTGCAGCTTCGCGACCCATGGGATTAATAATAAAACCTTTACTATTACAGAAATCGACAAACTCTTGACTTCTCACCGCTGTTTCGAAGGCGGCGTCGATCTTGGCCAGTCGATCAGCAGCCAAACCCTTTGGGATTGCCAGACCTGTGGTCTCTCCCATCGGCAAGTAGGGTGCAGCGGCAGGTACAAACTTAAGGATCGATGGAATCAGGGGTCCACCGTTTATTTGGATATCGTTTTCAGTCAAATTTGCAAGAGCACGAATATTCCCCGCCTTAATCATGTCCTCCATTTCGACCAACAATTGAGTTGTGTAGTCTACCTCACCGGCGAGCATTGCAAGAATTGCCGGGTTACCTCCGGGATAAGAAACAAGCTTGTATTCGATGTTTGCCGCAGCTCGGAGGACTTCAGCGCCGATATGACCACCACTACCAGGACCTGCAGTACCGTCGGTTACCTGGCCAGGGCGAGCACGGAGATCCGCCAGTAGGTCATCCATGGTCTGGTAAGGAGAATCTGCCCGAACCGCAACAATATTGGGGGTGAAGGTAGCAAGCCAAAGATCCCATTCACGGAAAGTCTTTGTTGTTGTCCCTAGGACCGGCATCGATGAAAAAGCCATCATTCCGTTTGCCAGTAGGGTATATCCATCAACCGGGGCATTTGCTACGACATTAGATCCCGCCGCACCACCAGCTCCGGGTGTGTTGTTCACGGTGATAGATACCCCTAAAGCTTTGGCCATCGGAGCCGTAACAGCTCGGGCAGTCAGGTCAGTGGAACCGCCAGCCCCATAGGGAACGGTGACGCTTATA
>CAZWXC010000144.1:0-6467 GCA_964637935.1 uncultured Flavobacteriales bacterium
ATTTTAATAACCTCAGCACTGGTGGCCAGTTGTACACCTGGGATTTTGACGATGGCACTAATTCTTTTCTCGATGAACCAACGCATACATTTGTCAATACTTCAGCCAATGATGTCACCTATAATGTAGTGTTACAAGTTACTTCGCCCTTCGGCTGTGTTTCTAACGATACACTTGCTATAATTGTGCATCCACGTCCAAATCCAGCTTTTACAGTCACTCCAAATGCGCAAACCTTTCCCAATACTACTTTTTTGATAGACAATGTAACGGCAGGCACTTGGGATTATCATTGGAATTTTGGCGATGGTGTTCAATTTACGATTGCCGAGCCCATCAATCATCAATATGCAACTTGGGGCACGTATAAAATTGTGCTTACCGCTTCGGGCGAATTTTGTGAAGACACAACCTCGCGCACGGTTACGATTTATCCACCAATTCCTATCGCAGATTTTGAAGTTGATACACAAGCTTGCGCGCCAGTGGTAGTCCAGTTTCAAAGCTTGTCAGAGTATGCCGAAAGCTTTTTTTGGGAATTTGGTGATGGAACTTCAAGTAGTTCTGAAAACCCTTCGCACACGTATCAATTTGCAGGCGATTTTACAGTCAGTTTATTGGTGATTGGGCCTGGTGGTGACAGTAGTTATAAGGAATTGCCAAACGCCATACGCGTGCTGTTTAGCCCAACTGCCAACTTTGTATTCACACCAAATGAAGTAACCATTCCAAACCAGCCAGTAAGCTTTATCAATTACTCTCAATTTGCGAGCGAATACCTTTGGAATTTTGGTGATTCCATTACTTCAACAGAAGAAAATCCGCAGCATAATTACCTTTCTACAGGGCAGTTTTTTCCTTGGTTGATTGCTATTGCAGAGGGCGGTTGCACAGATACTTTGTTCAATCAACTACCCGTTACCGCAATCGAAAAAGGAATCATAGAAATACCCAATGCATTTACACCAAACACACAGTCGGGTAGTGGTGGCTCCTATGATCCTTATGCAACAAACAACCAGGTGTTTTTCCCAATCTTGACTGGTGTAGCATCTGAAGATTTTACACTCAGCATCTTTAATCGCTGGGGCGAATTATTGTTCGAAACGCACGAAATAAACATGGGATGGGATGGCTATTACCGCGAAAGATTGTGCCAACAAGATGTATACGTATGGAAGATTCAAGGTAAGTATATTACAGGAGAGAGCTTCACCCAAGTGGGCGATGTTACATTGATCAGATAAGGGAATGAGAAGAGGATTGATCATAGCCATGCTTTTGGCATTTGGTTTTGCTTATGCGCAGGAAAATACAGCGTTTTCGAAAGAAGAACAGCGCAACGTGGAAGACGCACGCGAGTTTTTTGAACTGGAAGATTATGCCGTGGTGAAAGAGCTTTTGAGTCCTTTGATATTGATGAATGCAGACAACCCAGAGCTTCAATATATGCTAGGTGTTGCTCTATTTCATTTGCCAAACGATCATCATAAAAGCTTTAGTTATCTTGAAAAGGCCTTGAATCTTGGCAATGAAAAAGCCCGATATTATTATGCTTCGGTGCTCTTTGAAAAAGAAAATATCAAAGAGGCAAAACGTCAATTTTTATTGGTGAAGGATTCCGCTCAAGGCGAAAGGGTGCAGCGGCAGCTGGCATACATGGCTGTGGCCGATTCGCTTATAAATAATCCTCAAACAGTTGTTTTACAAAACTTGGGAAGTAGTATAAACTCGAGTTTTTCAGAACATACGCCACTCATTTCTTGGGACGATTCTTTGCTCTTTTTTACCAGTAGAAGACCTATTGATGCATCATCGGTTACAGATTTTGAAGAGCAATATGATGAGAATATTTACTTCTCAATGAGATCTGGAAATCAATGGCAAAAAGCGATTCCATTGCCAGGAAATGTGAATGATATACTGAATGAAGCTACCGTTTCGCTTTCGCCTGAGGCAGATCAAATGCTTGTTTTTCAGACTACGCGAGATTTGCAATCAAGTGATTTGTATTGGGCAAACCGAAAAGATGATAATTGGAAACTAGGTTCTAAACTGCCAAAGTCAATCAATTCTTCGGGTATTGAAACAGGAGCTGCGCTGAATTCAAATCAAAACACATTTATCATCAGTAGCAATCGCGAAGGTGGCTACGGTGGTTTCGATTTGTATCGCGTGGTTCAGTTTGGTAACGGTGAGTTTAGCGAACCAGTAAATCTTGGGCCAACCATAAATACAGAATGGGATGAGCAAGCGCCTTTCTTGTTGCCTGACGATAGAACGCTTTATTTTGCTAGCAACAGAAAAGGTAGCATGGGCGGTTTAGATATTTTTTCAACTAAAAAGTTGGATGCCAATCTATGGACTGAGCCCATAAACTTGGGATACCCAATAAATAGCACGCAAAACGATGCACATTTGAGCGTTTCTTGGAAAACAGGTCAAGCCTATTTTACCAGAAATAAAACCGAAACGCCAGGCGATTATGATATTTACACGGCCAATCTTCCTGGTTTTAACGTGCCCGCAACCATTTTTAAAATTCAGATATTGAACAGTGATATTTTGAATTACAATGCTCTTTCAGTGATTTTCGCAAAGGAAGAAGTAAATAAAGAAGGAGTGATCATTGCCAATTATAGAGTGGGAGCGAAGGGCGCTTTTTTGGTGGCTCTACTTCCTGGGGAAAGCGGAGTTCTTAGGATAGAAGCCGATGGGTTTCAATTGTTTGAAAAGTCATTATCATTTGAACAGGGATCGGGAATAAAAGAATTTGCTTTACCAATCAATCTAACTCCAGCTGCAAAATGAGAGTAGGATTCTTACTCATATTGATGTTAGTTGGCTGCGGCAGGTTGTGGGCACAAGATCCGCAGTTTTCGCAGTTTTATTCTGCGCCTATCTATATGAATCCTGCTTTTGCAGGAAATACTGTTCAAGCACGTGCCGTGGTTAATTACCGAAATCAATGGCCAGCAATGCCTGGGCAGTTTGTTTCGTACGCAGCAAGTTTTGATTACAATATTGATGAACTCAATAGTGGGTTAGCCTTGGCAGTTCAGCATGATAAAGCAGGATCTGCAGCTTTGCAATACACCAATATTTCGCTGAGTTATTCTTACACCATACGTGTCTCCAGAACCTTGGCTGTGAAACCAGGAATGTATTTTTCTTACACTTTTCGTGATGTAAATCAAGGTGAATTGGTCTTTGGCGATCAGCTCATTTATGACAACCCGATTTCAGGATCTGTCAATCAATTTACAGCAGAACCAGTGCGCTACCCAGACTTGGGCTTCGGCTACATTGCGTATCAAAAGCATTGGTGGGGTGGCATGGCTTTTAACCATGTCAATAGACCAAATCAATCGCTAATTGATCAAGAAGTACGATTGCCAATGCGCTTTTCGATGCATGGTGGTTACAACTATGTGATTAAACAAAATGTGAAAAAGAAAGAAATATCCAGTGTTACTGTTGTGGCCCATTACAAGGCGCAAGCTAAGTGGGATCAATTAGATGTTGGCGCTTATTTCAAATATAAAGTGCTTACTACAGGCCTTTATTATCGTGGTTTGCCCATTAAGAGCAACACTTATGAGCAACCAAATGCTGATGCGGTGATTGCCATGCTGGGCTTCGAATACAAAGATTTTGCGATGGCTTATTCGTATGATTTAACGGTGAGTAAACTCATTACCAATTCGGGCGGAGCGCATGAATTGTCTATGATTTGGGAGCTAGCAAGCGAACGTAAAAAACGGAAACGCAGACGCAGCCGTTTCTTGATTCCTTGCGCTAAATTCTAATCCTCGTTATTGTCTTCGACTCTCGACTTTGAGTATGTGCGCCATTTTTCAAGCACTTCAACCATGTCTGATGGTAGCTCGCTTTCAAAATAAACGTACTCTCCAGTGGCCGGATGTATAAAGCCAAGGCTTTTGGCATGTAAAGCTTGACGCGGCAAAATGTTGAAGCAATTGTCGATGAATTGGCGGTACTTCGTAAAAGTTGTTCCTTTTATTATGCGATTTCCGCCATAGCGCACATCTCCAAAAAGCGGATGACCGATGTGTTTCATGTGCACCCGAATTTGATGCGTGCGGCCTGTATCGAGCTTACATTTCACAAGTGTTACATAGCCCAATCTTTCGAGTACTTCGTAATGAGTTACCGCATGTTTACCGATGGTTTCATCTTCAAAAACAGCCATTTGCTTTCGATCGTTGTTTGATCTAGCAATGTTTCCAGTAATTGTGCCTTTGTTTTCGGCTACATCACCCCAAACTATGGCGTAGTAATGTCTATCAATCGTTCTATTATAAAATTGAGCCGCCAGTTTGTTCAGTGCATCTTCGGTTTTTGCAATCACCAAAAGTCCTGTAGTGTCTTTATCAATGCGATGCACCAATCCTGGGAAAGCTTCTTCGCTGGTTGGGTTTTTGGGCAATTGCCCGTAATGAAAAATCAATGCATTCACTAAAGTGCCGCTGTAGTTGCCGTGACCGGGATGCACTACCATATTCGATGGTTTGTTTACCACCGTAACATAATCATCTTCATACAAAATGTTCAGCGGAATGTCTTGCGGAATAAGTTCTAGCTCACGCTTAGGATGAGCATATACCAAACTGATTTCGTCATGAGGTTTTACCTTGTAATTCTGCTTTACAACCTCACCGTTCACTAGAACATTGCCATTTTTAGCTGCTACGGCTAGTTTGCTTCGTGAAATATTTGGGATTTTGTCAATCAAAAACTTATCTACTCGCAGTGGCGATTGACCGCTATCAGCGATAAGTTTGTGATGTTCAAAAATTTCTTCTTCTTGTTCGTCTTCGTAAGACTCATGAAATGATGTCATACTGCAAGATTACTGCGTAATTACCACTCGTGCAGAATAAGTGTTGCCAGAATTTATACCAATGGCTTGAACGAAGTAAAGACCTTCTGCCAAATGGCTACAGTTGATTTGATCATTCTGATCAATTTTTCTGTTCAAAGCCATTTTTCCATCAATCGCAAACACAGTAATATTTGCGGGCTCGTCAAGTCCAGCAATTTGAAAATAACTGTTGGTTGGATTTGGGAAAACTGTCAATTCTGTGTTTGGTTTGTTTACTTCACTTATCGCGAGAATATCTTCGGTGCCAAAATCAGGGCGAAGCAGCAAAGCTCCTTTTTTCTTGCTCGGCAACCATTCGCCATTCACTTTGTAAGTCAG
This sequence comes from uncultured Flavobacteriales bacterium, assembly GCA_964637935.1. Lineage (GTDB taxonomy): Bacteria > Bacteroidota > Bacteroidia > Flavobacteriales_G > Salibacteraceae > SHAN690. The sequence continues at coordinate 5,225 of CAZWXC010000144.1, forward strand.
TTTGTCGCTAGCATCGTTGTTTAAATCAAAACCGACATAAATTTTTGTTGACTCTGACTGCGCAAAACCAATGTAGAAGATGCCATTTACTTCCACTTCTTCGTCCAATTCATATCTAGAGAATTCATTTCCCTTCGTATAGTTTGGTGTTTTGAATGCGATGTCTTCATAAATAGGATCGTTATTCAAGTCGGTCCAAACCATCATTTTAAAAGACAGTTCTGGGTTTTGGTCGTGCTGCATTTGAGGCAAATTGATGTAAAATGCCTTCAATGTGTCTTTAATAGGTGTTTCAAATTTATAAGCCAGCGAAAGTCCAGCGCCAGTCAGTGCATAGGCATTTTCGGCCGTGCCATCATCATAAGAATAATAATCTCTAAATGCTTGAACGCTTCTGATGGTGTCATTCACATACAAATCGTTATTACCAGTTGCACTGTAAAGGCAAGTAGTGTTAAACGTGGCAAATTCTTCACCATCATCAGGAAAAATTTGAGTAGTTGGTAAAAGAAGGTTAAGCGCAACAGTAGTATTTGGTTGAAATTGATCTTGAGTGGTAGAATAGGATACAAGTTCATTATTATCCTTATCGGTCAATGAACAAGAAATGCCGTCAACGAAAAGAGCATCTGGCCCAATATTTTTTATGCTTACTTGGTTCGATTCGCCCTGAAACATGGTTGGTGCAGCTAAATAATGGCTGTATGGAACGGAAGTGTACTGTCCTAAATAAGAACTAGTACCTGTGATATAAGAAATGTCGAAAATGGTATCGATTGAATTTGTGTCTACATTTTTGTCTAATCTCACATAATCAATATGCCAGTGATCATAGCTTCCGCTTAAGGTGGCATAGTTTCTAAACCTGAATTGAAAGCCTTTTCTTAAAAATCTATTTGCAGAGATTTCTAAAATCACTTGGTCCGAGAATAATGAATCAAACTCTGTGGCACCAGCAGTGCTCCAAACCCTTTCCCATTCTTGGTCGCGCACATTATAAAAATCAACGATTAAAGAATCGTCAGCATCAGGTGAATTGCCAATGCCGCCACCTTGGTAAAAGAAGCTCAGAAAAACATTTGACATTGTACTGTCAATGTTTAATGGCTTGCTTTCAAGTAAATCAGCTTCGCCATAAGTAGTTTCAGTTGTAATATCGTATGGAAACCCAACAGCATCAGTGCCGTCAAGCGTTGCAACGCCCTGAGTTAATGGGTTTAAAGCATAGTTGTTATTAATGAAC
>CAZWXC010000145.1:0-6425 GCA_964637935.1 uncultured Flavobacteriales bacterium
TTTTTGCTGTATTTGGTCTTGATTTACGCAAGGACAAAGCGCTAATAATCAATATGATGGCTGATGAATAAGCAATGAAGTAAATCCATAAGAAAATGCTGAAATACTCATTCAACAATAGTGCTGTAGTCATTTTAATTGATTCTGAGTTTTTCTAGGTGTTCCTTTTTCTCATCTCTATAAAATAGATTCATCGTCTCGAAAGGAATGATTTTGTTGTCTTTGCTTACGATATGTACACATGATTTTTTAATGGAGCGCACATCAAAATTATGAGCATCAACAAATTGCATAATAATTACCCTGAACAAATTGTCATAGCTCAAGGAAGGCGCTTCTATCTGCGGCAAACAACATAATAGTGATTGAAGCTTTTCAGAAGCTTCATCAGTAGAAGTTCCAGTGCTGAAGATTTCAAACATTTTCTCATGTAACGCCTCATCTCGTTCATACACAATTGTGTTTTTGCTATTGTCCAATAAATCGGTTGGATTTATGTAGCGAGTAAGAGGTGCGAATTTCCCATCAATTTTCAAGACGTAGCCCATCATTAGTGCATCTGGGTTACACGGAACAGGAATCAGATCATCAGACTCAAAAATGGGTGCTTGTTCTAGAATTTTCCTCCTAACTTCTGTAAGTGTAATTCGATCCGTTTGCTCATTGAAATTTTCGAGTCTTCCTGCAATTTGAGTAGGCTGAAACGTAACCCCTCGCACACATTGTTGTTGGAGTGCGAAATCAATAATGTCACCAATTTCATGATCATTTAGGCCCTTTTGCAGTGTAACAACAAGCGTGGTGGAAAGATTCAATTGATTAAGATGCTCAAGCGCCTTTGTCCTAATTTGGGTAAGATTGGCTCCTCGCAGTGACATTAGCGCATCTTCGTTAAACGAATCAAATTGAAGATAGATTTCAAAATTCGGGCTGTAACTTTTTAACTTCTTTGCAAATTCAAAATCCTTTGCGATCTCAATGCCATTTGTATTGATCATTAAGTGCTTAATCGGTAATGATTTTGCATAATCAAGAATTTCGAAAAATTGAGGATGTAAGGTTGGCTCACCACCACTTAATTGAACTACATCGGGTTCTTTTTCATTCTTGACGATAGTGTCGAGCATCGTTTTAACTTCGTCAAAAGTTCTATGTCGTCCATAATGTGGAGAAGAACCTGCATAGCATGTAGGGCAGGTTAGGTTACATCGATCTGTAATTTCAATCAAGGTTAAGCAAGAGTGTTGCTCATGATCTGGACACAAACCGCAATCATAAGGGCAACCAAAATGTGTTTTTGTGTGGAATGTATATGGCGTTTCGGATGTTTTGTTGTAGTTTCTGATATTCTTATAATATTCAATATCATCAGCTATTAAAACCTTTGAATTACCATGCTCAGGACAGCGCTTCAGCATAAAGACATTGCCATCTTCAAACACAATTTTAGCATCAATGCGTTTCAAGCATTCGGGGCAAAGACTGATTGTATAATCGTAATACGTGTAGTTTCTAATGGGCATGGGTCAAAATATTTTTAATTGTTTTCGCGTAATAAATCCAGCACAATATGCATAGCCATTGAATGCTACTTAAACCAAGGATGAAATATTGGTTTGGTTTGATAAATTCAATCAAGAATCGGAAACCAAAGTAGCTTATCATGAAAAATTGAAACAACATACCACTTTCCAATTTCTGTTGTTGTTTTAAGTTTCTCAAGAAAACAAAAAGAAAGGCAACAAAAGCCAATTCATATAAGGATGTTGGGTGCCTTAAAACATCATCGCCTAGATTCATTCCGAGGAAGAATGAGGTTTCTGAACCATACGTATACTCTTTGATACCTGATAAAAAGCAACCAATTCTTCCAATGAACAAGCCTACTAAAATGGGTAATGTGAAAAGATCTCCTGATGAACGTTTTTCTCCAATAATCTTTTTTGAAATTTCTACGCCAATTAAACCACCAAACAAGCCACCCATTATGGTTTTGGTGTTGTAAAGCATTAATAAAGTATGCACGTTAATTTCAATCGTTGGGTTCTCGAAATAACCCATCAATCTTGATCCAGTTAATGCTCCAATAATAGCTCCTAATATGAGAGAAAGTCGATTTGATGTGGCAATTTCATCCTCCTCCTCTTTTCGTAAGTAGACATAGTATCTGAAAGCAATAAAGAAAGCTAAGTATTCTGTTATCAAGTGAATATTGACATGAATACCGAAAACTATAGGTTCAAATGGAATGGTCAAATCTTAAGCTTTACTTTATCCTTCTATCAATTCTCATAAATACATCCCAATACTTTTCTTTGGTCATTTCTGCCCAATGAATATCGTAGTAGCGGTATTGGTACGTTTGAATCTGGCACACCAAAATCAATACTACCGTTAATCCTACGTATGTTCTTTTAATTGCTTTTGAAGCGATATTTTGCAATGCAATTGCCATTAAAATCATGAAAATAGGCAGAAGTTCTACAAAAACGCGAGTAGAAAAACTACCACCATAAAACCACATCCACCAGCTTGAAAAAATGTATGTGATCAGAAAGAGAAACGCTGCAATGCTAATGGCGGAGAATCGATTTGCTTTCCATAAATGCCAAATCCCCGCAAGGGAAATAAGATAAATAGGGGTATATAAAAACAAGCCTTTTTTATAACTGAATAAGAAATCGATCATGTGTGGTTTGGTAAAATCAAACGTTTCGCCACCATAGGCATACACAAAAAATGAACCCGTTGAAATCTTATAAATGATAAGCTGAATGCTCACTACAGCAACAAAAATGATCGCAGCTAATAGCATTGTTTTGATGGATTTTAGTTGTTGCCAAATGGTTTGAAACAGTGTTTTTGGGGCGCTAGCCAAGAATGGCCATGTGAGAATAATTAAAACATTGATTGGTCTTATAAGCGTTATCATTCCTAGCGAAAATGCAATCCAAAGCAAGTGACCTGAATAGGAGGTGAGGAACAGCTTTTTGGAAAAGTAAATGAACATGGCCACAAAACCGAATGAAAACACATGCGACATTCCTGGTTCACCAATGCTGTAGTAAAACAAGTTGGTTCCCAAAGCTGCGGCTACTAATGTGAGTGCTTTTTGCCATTCACCTATGTGGTATAAATTCAGGGTTTTATTGACAAATACGAGTCCCAAAAACAAATAGAAAAGCGCTGCAACATTGACTGAAATAGTATAGAATGACGAAAACCCATCGGCATCTCTATCCAAAATAGCACTTAGAAAATGCGCGATAAGAAAGAAGGGTAATTCGGCCAATGCGGTTCCACAATAATATTTATTAATGATGCGGTTATTGAAGTTTGCCCGGTAATCGTAATACAGGTTTTGGATGTAGTATTTCTCCTTTTCTATTTCATCAAAAAAACCAAAATTCAGATCTTGATAAATAAAAACAGCGGGTAAATAGGCGTAATAACCCTTGGCATCTGCTTCTAAAATTCCGCGCCAGTGCTGCTTTCCCCAATTTAAATTTGACGAAACCATAACCATCACCAGCATAGTAAGTGTGATGCTGATTCGCGAAAGCTGGAGTTTAGATTTCATTCAATGAATCGTAGCTCAATTTGTGTTCAAATATGCTGAAACTTTTGCGCAATGGCGTGAAATTGCCCAACCACCTTATTTGCTTAGTCAACAAGCACCAAGCTGATGGCTAAACCGCCACCAGCAGCCAGATGAAACGATTTGATGTCGTTTTGATGCACTTCAAACTCACTTACTTTTAGTGCGGTGGGATTTGATTGGTAATGCGCATTATCGCCATCTTGATACACTTTGGCCAAGTAAGTTTTATTGGCATCTAAAAAGTCGAAATTGATTTCAATGTCACGTTCGTTTTCATCGGTGATGCTTCCTACAAACCAGTTGTTTGTTGCTTTTTCTTGTCGAGCAATGGTCACAAAATCGCCTACTTCGCCATTCAACACTTTTGTTTGCTCCCAATCTACACCTACATCTTTGATAAACTCGAGTCCAGGTTGACCTTCATAGTTTTGAGGTAAGTCGCACGCCATTTGAATTGGACTATAAATCACCACGTAAAGCGCTAATTGTTGGGCAAGTGTAGTATTGATTTGATTGTTGGGTTTTGTAGGCAAAGTGATGTCAAAAACACCAGGTGTAAAGTCAATTGGACCAGCAAGCATACGCGTGAAAGCTACAATTGGTAAGTGCTCTGGCGGATTTCCACCATCTGCAGCCCACGCATTAAACTCTTGACCACGAAGTCCTTCGCGGGCAATAGCATTAGGATAAGATCTTCTTAAACCGGTGGCTTTTATAGGTTCATGCGCATTGATAGCAATGTCATATTTAGCGGCTGTTTCTAGCACTTTGCGATAATGATTAACCATCCATTGGCCATGGTGATATTCACCTTTTGGTATGATTTTGCCCACATAACCAGTTTTCACAGAATGGATGCCCAAACGCTGCATCAATTGGTAAGATGTATCAAGCTGTTGCTCATAAGTTCTGGGTGCTGCCGAGGTTTCGTGATGCATAATAATTTCCACGCCATTGGCTTTTCCGTAAGCTACTACTTCTTCCAAATCATAATCAGGGTAGGGCGTTATAAAATTAAAAACACCTTCGCGATCTTCGAATCCAATCCAATGTTCCCAGCCTGTATTCCAGCCTTCTACCAAAAGCCCCGTGATGTTGTTTTTTGCAGCAAAATCAATGTATCGCTTGGCGTTTTCGGTGGTTGCACCATGCTTGCCGTGTGCGTTTCCACTATCTATCCAATGGCCTGCTGAGTCACTCGTCATTCCATAATCCCATTTGGCTACATCAATGTGCATTTCCCACCAAATGCCAACGTACTTTTTAGGTTTAAACCATCTTATGTCGCCTAGCTTGTTTGGTTCGTTCAAGTTTTCGATGAGTCGTGACTCGATCAAAGCAGTGGCTTTGTCTGCAATCTGAATGGTTCTCCAAGGCGTTTTAAAAGGCAATTCACGTTTCACCTTGTAGTTGTGTCTTTCAGAACCAACCAGCGAGCTAGTAAGCGAGAGGTTTTCTCGGTCAACTTTTAGAGTCATACCTGAGTAATTGGTAAGATCGGCTTCGTGAAAACTGATGTGTGTGCCACTTTCCATGCGCATGGTAACAGGCGTGTTTACTGCGTTTTGTGGAATATTAGTTTGCGCCAAATTGTTCTTGTCGATTACTGACAAAGCATCAATTTCTGAGACTTTGCTTGTGTTGAACAAATGCTCGTAAATATCCCAATCACCCGGAATCCACCATGCCGTGTGGTCGCCTGTGAGGCTAAAAAGCGTGTTTTCGTTGGTGATCATCACCGAATCAACTCCTGGTTGAGCAAGCAACTCGTACCTAAACGCAACGCCATCATCATAAGCTTTGAAATAGACATTGAAATGACGATTTGGTGCTTCGTTTTCAGCGAGTTCAATCACCATTTCTTTGTAGTTATTCTCTACAAAGCGCTGCTCGCCCCAAGGCATTTCCCAAGTTTCGTTCAGTTCAGAAGTGCTGTTTTTTAAAATGCTTAAACCAGATTTAATAGCAGGTGCGCCTTCAAAATCAAAGCCCAAAGTTGAAGTGTCAATGATCGATTCATCCTTATGATGTAAAGTGTAGCAAGCTTCGCCAGCACTATTCAAAAAGAAATGAACGGTATTAATGTTTGAAGGCGAGTTTAGCACTAATGCTTGCTCTTTGGGTTTGTTGCATGCATTGAGAAGGAGCGCAAGGAAGAGAAAGTAGGAAATATAAAATCGATGGAACATGACAGTCAAGTTGGTTTGGTTTACAAGGGTTTTGCTGCTTTTCGCGAAAGCACTAAAGCGAATGTAAGAAAGCTCTTATTGACAAAAGTGTACTAAGTGTAATTAATACACTTATTTTGGATAGAACATAAAAAAAGTGAATCAGAACTAATTTCTAACTCACTTAAATGTTTACAAAAAATATAGACTAATCTAACTTTAAATCTTCGATCAATCCTTTGGTGTAAGCCTGATTAAATAGGAATTCACCTTTTCTTTCGTCAAAACTAATGATAGCGATAGGATACTCGAGAAGTGTCTCTTTTTCTTCTTCTACAGCGCTAAACTCATCTAGTTCTATGTCGAAGAGGTAAGAAATCTCATCCCCATAATCTTCAGGCACCTTTGTATTTATTGTTACCTTTTTCGTGTTGTAACCTTCTTTGGTAAGCTGAATGGTGTAGATGTGATTATTGTATAAATTGAATTTGAATTTTCCGTTTTTCTTGGTTTCGAAAGCATCAACCATTTTGTTTTGCTCATAAAGCTCTACCAACACGCCATCTAGCTTGTCAGTCTTGTTGGTTATTTCGCCTTCTATCTTAAGTACAGTAAACTCTTCGTCTGCCGTTGTGTCTTGAGCTGTCATTGGTATG
>CAZWXC010000146.1:0-6403 GCA_964637935.1 uncultured Flavobacteriales bacterium
TTATTGGTGGTAAAATGATGATTGCCCGCGCCATCATTGGCGAGCTTGACCTTCATATAGCTGAAAATGAAGCCGTACCGCAAATTCCAGCCGGAGTTGACATTCATTTTGCAGCCGTGGTTCCTTATCAAATGCACGCCATTTTGCAAGATGCAGAAGCCACTGAAACGTGGAAAAAGGTTCAAAAAATAATCATCGGTGGCGGACAAGTAGATCCGCGTTTAGAAGCCGATTTACTTACTTGGCCAAACGAAATTTTTGAGTCTTTCGGCATGACCGAAACCATCTCGCACATTGCGCTAAGACGCATAACCGGTGTGAAAGAAAAAGAACCGTTCAGAGTGCTAGAAGGCATTACCGTGTCAAAAGACGAACGCGATTGCTTGGTGATTCACAGCGAATTGTTGCCCGAAAATCCACTCGTAACCAACGATATTATTGAATTAGAAAACGAAACTACCTTCAGATGGATGGGCCGCGCAGACAATTTGATCAATAGTGGCGGAGTGAAAATTATCCCCGAAACGATCGAGAAATTGGTTAAATCGTTCATGAACACGAAGTTCTTTTTTGCCGGTTTACCTGATGAAAAACTGGGCGAAAGACTGGTATTGGTGATTGAAGGCCAACCAATGGGTGCAGCTGACGAAGCAGAATTGCTCAACGATATTAAAACCGACTTACACAAATACGAAATCCCAAAAGAAATCCATTACTTGGATGCGTTTGTTGAAACTGAAAACGGGAAAATCAACCGCAAAAAAACCGTAAAACTAATTGGTAAAGATGTGGCTTAGTTGGCCACAAAATGATAAACACTCAAGCCAGCTGTATCGGCTACAAAAGCGCCTTTGTGAAGCTCTAATTCTGGAAATCTTTCCAGCGCATCATCCCCATACAGCAGTAAGTAAGCTGCATTGTGCTTTGCCATCACAGTGAGCCTAAATGCGTAGTTTTCTGAATCGCTCATCTTGCCGTTTTCATCAAGCGGATAGCCGTATTGCGTCCACCCTTTACGTTTGATATAATAAAGCGACACATTGCTTTCATCCGTTGCAAAAACCACTTTATCACTGGGTTTCACGCCTATTCTTGTCAACCAAGGTTCTAGCTTCATCAAGCGTTCGCGGGTTACATCTTCAAACTTTAAAAAGCGTTTTTCAGCTTCTGATTTGGCATCGTTTATGGCAAAACCCAAGCAAACAAACAACGCTAAACCAACCCCTAATTTCAACCATTTGTTAGAAATTTTACTCAGCGTTTTAAATGGCTCAACCATGAGCATTAGCGGCAAAATGAAAAGATTGGTGAAATAGTAATCATGTGCGAAAAGCACTTGAAACTGCATGGCCAAATAAGCCAAAGTGCCAAGAGTGGTAAAGAGTAACCAAAGCAGAAATAATCTATTGATGTGTTTAATTCGAACAAAAATCAAAACAATGGAAGCGGCCAATACCACAAGTGAAACCGTAGGATAAAACTGACCTTTCCAACGTTCAGCAATAAGCTCTAAATGGTATTGAATTCCATAGAGATCTAGTTCCCAAATAGGAAATGTTTGGGTGGAAAAATAGTGGCATAAATGCGCTGCGTTGTACCACTTGGCGTAAAAAATCCAAGCCGCTGTGGGCACAAAAGCCAATATTATCCAAAGCAATTTTTTATTGAATATGGATTTTTTGCTAAGCAAAGCATCCAAAACAAACGCAAGCAGAAACGCCATTAAACCTAACAAAGCGGTCACTTTAAACAAGCCCGCAATAGCGAAAAACACACAGGCCAAAACAAGGTGCTTGCTTCTTTGAGTGTGAATGTAGCTGTATGCAAAGCCAAACGCAATCACGGCCATAGAAAGGCCCGACATGTTTGACAAAAAGTTGTTGGAATAGTAGAGCAAAATAGGCGATGAAATCCAAAACAAAATGGGCAAAGCCGACTCGAAAAACTGCTTTTGCAAATTGAATAATTGCGCAAAAAGCGCGAGTAAAGCAACGATAAAAAGCGTGAGTGTAGTAAGTCTAAAATAGGCTTCGTTCACACCAAACCATTGGTAGCATTTTCCAACCCAATAAAACAAGATGGGTGCTTCGCTTGGAGCGCAATCTCCCGACTCTAGAAAATCTGACGTTTGGCTATGAATAGCTGGATCGAAAAAAGAGCGATCTTCTTCTGCGTAGAGATATGCTATCGAAGCGCAATCGGTTTGTCGCCACGCATGCAGCCCAGCTGGTGGTTGATTCATATTTGTAAAAACAGAAAACTGTTCTAACAAAAAGCCCAATACAATCGAGAAAATGACAAACGATAAAAAATATGTAAGCTTTGGCTTCAATGAAGTGTAATGATAGCCGCGAACTTAACTAAACCTCGAAGGTTTGCTGTCTTCTTCGTTTCAATTCGTTACTGATCATCGTAAATTCCTTGCTCATTTGGCCTGCAATAGCTGAGTTTTCTTTAGCTCTGCGAATCAAGTAAGGCAAGGTGGCTTTTACTGGCCCATAAGGCAAATACTTGCTCACATTATAGCCCGAAGCTGCCAAATTGAAGCTCATATAATCGCTCATGCCATAAAGCTGCGAGAAATAAATATGCGGATGATTGTTGGGCAAATGGTGCTCGTGCATCAGTTCAGTCAAATAGATCGAGCTTTCTTCATTGTGCGTTCCTGCGCAAATCTCAACCCAATCTATGTTCTCTACACTCAATCTTAATGCTGCATTGTAGGCATCGTCTGTAGCTTGCTTGTTTGGCTGAATGGGCGTTGGATAACCTTTCGCAATAGCGCGGTTGTTTTCTTTATCTAAATAGGCGCCTCGCACTATTTTCACTCCAATTTTAAAGCCTTCTCTCCTGCCCCGCTCTATTAACTTAGTAAAATAAGCAAGCCGATCATGGCGAAACATTTGAATGGTTTGGAAAATGATAGCACGATCTTTATTATAGCGTACCATCATGCTTTCTACCAAGCGATCTATCGCTACTTGCAACCAACTCTCTTCGGCATCCACATATAGCGGAACATTGTTATCAAAAGCAGCTTGACAAATGCGCTCAAATCGCTGGTGCAAGGTTGCTGCATCGCGCTTGTCTTTATCGTCAAGGTCTTTACCTGCAGATAGCTTTTCTAGCAGCACATTGCTCGCAATACCGCTCACTTTAATACATGCTACCGGAATGGAAGAGTTTTCTGAGGCCATTTGAATGATGCGGACAATTTCAAGCTCCGTTTTTCCAAACTCATGGTCTTTTTCTTGCCCTTCTACCGAGTAATCTAGGATGGCTCCAATGTTATTTATCCCAAGTTTTTCAACTGCTTTTAGCGATTCATAAATGGTTTCGCCACCACAAAACACCTTGAATATCGTTGGCTTTGCAGCCCAACCTACTGGTATATTCCACTTCAATGCCAACTCACCCAATCTAGTCGCAAAATTGGTCAGCTTCTCATTGTTCATCAGGCTAAAAATGCGATGACTAAAGCGCAATTCTTTATCGCTCAAGTGTGCAAAAGCCGTAGAAAAATCTCTAAAGCTAAGAGGAGTGAAATCGGTAGTTTCTGGCTTGTCTATGTTCATCAACGATGGATTTAGAGCTTTAACATCTGATCGATAGTGTTGGTTGCAACACTGTGGTAATTTGATTTCGCTTCGGCATAAATACTGCGTGCACGCTCAAGACTTGGGTCGGCATCAATAAGCGCATTGTAAAGCGGAATCAAAAACTTTCTGCGGCCCACGCGCAATAAGAACTTCTTGATGGCTTCATCTGCATTTCTGTAATTGTTATTGATGGCAATCACAAACCATTCTGCAGCTATCTCAGAGTTTCCGGTTTTGGTAAATCCAAAGGTTTTGTCCAATTCGCCCAAGCGATCATAAGCTACGCTATCTGGCATGTTTCTTAAGAAATAAAGCCATTGGTGCGTGGTCCAACCTGCAGTGTCAATCTTGCTCACCGCCATGCCGTTGTTAAACGAATCTACCTGCGCTTGCACTTGCTCAAACAATACTGAACTCACTTCCATGCAATTGCTTGGAATGCCCGGTTGATAAACCCATTCGTCAATTTTCAAAGCATCGTATTTCGCTTGATCACCATCAAACAATTGTGCTTTCAAGTTTTTCAAAAACACTTCAGTAGTGATGGTTTTGAATGCGTTTTCACTGAAATGTCGGTTTAAAAATAGATCGAGCTTTTCGCGACCAACTTCTTTTTCAATGGTTCTCAAAAAGAAATAGCCTTTTTCATACGCAATATCAGTCATGCCATCATCAGGATCGCGCCCTTCGAGGTTGAGTTTTAGCTGTGTGTCTTCAGGATGATCAGCAAGTTCTTGCATGGTATGCGACAAGTCTTGACGGCCCAATACCGCCAACATATCCGCATAATCTTTCCCATAAATATCTTCCATGATTCTACGCTCGAAATACACGGTAAACCCTTCGTTAAGCCAGAAATCGTCCCAAGTAGCATTGGTTACCAAGTTTCCGCTCCAGCTGTGTGCAAGCTCATGCGCAACAAGCGAAGTCAACGATTTGTCGCCCGCCAAAATGGTTGGTGTAGCAAATGTCAATCGTGGATTTTCCATTCCACCAAAAGGGAAACTCGCTGGTAATACCAACACATCATATTGTTCCCAAGCATATTTGCCGTAAAGCTTTTCAGCGCTTTCGAGCATTTTTTGCATGTCTTCAAACTCAAAAGCAGCTGTATCCAACACTTCAGGCAATGCATACACACCTGTGTTTGCGCCCAATTTCTCGTAGCGAACATCGCCCACTGCAAGCGCCATCAAATAGCTAGGAATGGGTTGAGTCATTTCAAACTCGTAAATTCCTGAGCTATCCACTTCCGTGGGATTTGTAGCACTCATTAGCGCCATCAAACCTGCGTCAACCGCAACGCGTGCGTTGTAAGTATATCTAATACCAGGGCTATCTTGACAAGGCAACCAAGTGCGCGCCAAAATAGCTTGTGATTGCGTGAACATAAAAGGCGGCTTGTCGCCATTGTCTAGCCAAAAAATGGCGTCAGAATTAACCGAAGAGTATTTAACGCTTACCGTTTTAGTACTATCTGAAATAGCAATTTCAAGTGCTTGACCCAAGAATGGTTTTTCTTCGCCAAGCCACCAATCTTTGGTTTCAAGGCTATCTACCATCACTTTTGCTATGCTCAAGTTTTTCGCGTCAAGCACAATTCTTTCGGCACCTTTTGCAGCATCAATATCATAATGTACCCAGCCAGCAACTTCTTTGTTTTCGAAGCTTACTGCTACGTCTAAAAACAAGTGTTTTACTACCGCTACTTGAGGTTGGGCAAAAGAGTGAATTGGTTTTACCATGTTCGTATTCGCCTCCATATCTGCTTCATTATTTTTGGTCTCACCACCGCAAGAAATCATTAAAAACGCCATGAAAACGCCTACTAAACCTGCCTTCGTCATCTGTTTCAATTTTGCGCGAAAATAGGTTTAGTAAATCAGATGAGAAACTAGGTGAGCTATGCCCAAGGACAATTGGTCTAAATTGATAAACCAAAACAGAAGTTAATTCCCAAACTTGGCCATTTCTGCCTTGATTTGAGTTTCGCTCATGCTGCGGGGTGTCAAGTCAAGTTCTTTGCTAGAGCCCAATACAAATTGTTGTTCGGCCCACATAGGTTTACCGTCTTGCTTACCAAACGCTAGTACGGTAACCACTTCATCGGTAGGCACGCCATCAAATTTTACGGTTCCAGAAGTATTGATAGAATAACCAGGTAAAACCGAATTTAGTTTTTCGAATACAATACGCACGGCCATACCACGGCTTCCACCGCTTACGTTCACCAATAGATCTGTCGTATTTTGAATGTCTAAGAAACGATCGCAATTGATCCAACCCAGATTGCTAACTTTCAAGAGGTAACCTTGAAATTCGTCATATTCTTCTTCGAAACCTTCTTCTACTATTATTTCCAATTCGCCTGATAAAATATTTTCTCTATAAACAGTATCGCGCTTTATTTTCTTTACCACTTCATCTTTTGGCGATGGATTCCAATTGACAATATTGTACCTGTTTTCACCCGTAAAAACGCTCATTCCTTTTGGGTTTCCGATTTGTTCTTCTAGCTTGATTTCGATTTCTGTCATCGGCTTCAATCGCAATTTTTCTTTGCCAGAATAAGCTTCTATGAAAACCATTCCGCCACTTTCTAGCCAACGCTTGGTAGCATTTGAGGTAATATCAGCCATTAAAAAATCCGCTGCATCTATGTATGCACAAAACTGAATATCTACTGAAGTGCTTGGCATTGCTAACCCAGACTCGGTTTCAAAAGCGTTGGCAGGAATGCTAACCGAAGCTCCGTTTGGATGATAAATTTCGTTTGGCTGAGCACTGTTGATGCTTTGGTTGAG
>CAZWXC010000147.1:0-6402 GCA_964637935.1 uncultured Flavobacteriales bacterium
GAAAAAGGCGGTAGTGTAGCAGTATCTATATTGACTACAAAATAGGCTTTGTCCGAAGTATCACCGCCAAGTAAATAATCAAATTCAATCATTAAATCATTGAAACCATTTACATTAACTTGAGGAGTATAAACGATGGTAGAGAATGTAGAATCTGGGTCGTAATTGGCCCTTAAGTCTCCAGCTCCTGCAGTTTTTGATAAGTGAAGTGTTCTATTAATACTGGTAGTAGTGGAACAACTTGCACCGCAAGATCCTAACGAAAGGAAAGTCTCTCGAGAAGAAATGTACCACGCATGCGAGGTGGTATCTGTTGTTTGAAGAAAAGAAACGATATAATTTCCATTGCTTGTGGTTGTGGTGTCAGCATTGTTAGTGTTTGCACACAATCCAACATTAAAATCTTCTGACCAAATCTGAGCCATTCCCAGATTTGACATTAGAATCAGACTTATTAAAGTGATTATTCTGCCCATAGAATTTATAGAACTTTTCCCGTTGTTCATCTACTGTATTCCCAATTTAACCAGCAAAGAAACTTTATTAATCATTACGAACAAAAAATTATTTGGAAGCTTTATAAGGCCAAATTGGTTAAAAACATCAATGTGTCTACACCATCTGCATACTGATTAATGGTTGGCTTTTGAGCCATGCCAAAGGGTGTATTTGTCTTACTCACAACACATTGAATGTGGTCTAACTCAGCTTCTATTTTTTCGTTTAATTGAGCAATATCAGTATAATACTCATAATTGAGCACACTAACTGGTGAATATAGAGACGCGTTTTCTACTAAAAGAAGTAGTTCATTCTCCAAAATCGGCCTACTTTCCATCATCATCAGTGTTTTGTGATAGGTGTAATTATTGGCGAATTTCTTATTCTCCATTAAGTAAGCAAACGGTACAGATGCTTCAAATATTTTGTTTAAGTCGTAGTCCTTTGGTAAATAGAGCTTTGTGATGTTTCTGCATCCTAAACCATAATAACGATAGGCATCTTCAATTAGACCATGCAATTCATCGGTTGTTTCTGTTCCGTCAAGTATGGCGATTCCCGTTCGGTTTTTTCTAATAATGCTCGGGTATTTTCCAAAATATTGCTGAAAATGCCTTGCGCTATTATTGCTTCCTGTAGCAATTACAGCATCAAACCCTTCCAGTTTGAATGGAATAAGCTCAATATAGTTTTCGAAACGTGGCTCAACTGCTTTCAGAAGATCTAGAAAAAGCGGCAGCAAAACATCATCACTGCTTGAGCATTTAATCATGGCTCTATGACCAGAAAGCAATATGCACAATACATCATGAAAACCAACCAATGGAATGTTTCCGGCAGCAACTATGGCAATTTTTTTAGCATTCGATCCAGCGAGATCATAGTTGTTGATCCATTCTTGAAGATTTTGTTTTTGCAGTGCTTTGGCCCAGTAGCCAATTGCATGCATTACTTCTCTTTCATCAAACCATCCATTTTTATGGAACGCTAAATTTATGTCCGCTTTTATAGAACTGTTTTGTTCTGAATTTGGCTCGTTAATGAAAGCGCTCAATCTATTGCCTAAAGCATGAAAAGCCTCGATTCTATCGCTCAATGAAATCATGTGGCGAATGTACAATCATTAGCCTCACTGCAGCTTGAAGCCTTTAAAATCGTTTCTATTTCTGTGATGTGCGCTCTTCAAATTTGCTGCAGCAATGTTGATCCATTTTTTAGAGTTAAACTCTAGCGTGGTTACGCTTCCAGTTCCAACTTTTTCTAATGGCTTGTTTAAGAAATAGTTAATAACAGAGGATAGGGAAGGTTCGTGGCCAACGATGGCCACATCGTTTAGTTCATCATTCAGATAGAGCACACTTTTTAAAAGTGTTGCAAAATCAGGTAAGTAAAGTTTCTCTTTTACTAGAAATTGGTTTGACTCTAATTGGAGTTGTCTACCAAAATTTTGGATGATTCGAACGCTCTAACAGCAGGACTTGTAAGAATCAAATCAAGTTTAATGTTTTCATCACCAATAGTTTGAGCCATTTTCCTCATGTCTTGAATACCACGCTTTTTGAGTGGTCGATCAATATCGTTTTGATCCATGTTTTTCCAGCTGCTTTTGGCATGTCTGATTATGTGAAGCGTTTTGATGGTCGACATTTTAAACGGATGTTACTTTTTCTAGTCAGGATTGTTTGAAAGGTCAAATAAAGATAAGCTATGTGCTCTGTATATTATGACAACTTTACGTCTAAAACTTATATACACTTTAAAGTGTTCAAAACCCTGTGTATAATCGGCTTGATTTTTACCACAAAACCCTCGTACATCATGTTAAATTCGCGACATTCCCAAGAATAGTTTAATGGCTGCAGAATATACCGAAGATAATATACGGACGCTCGATTGGGCAGAGCACATACGCATGCGTCCAGGGATGTACATCGGTAAGCTGGGCGATGGTAACGCTGCTGATGACGGTATTTACATTCTGATAAAAGAAGTTATTTATAACTCGATTGACGAATTTGTTATGGGAAATGGTAGAACCATTGACCTTGCAATTCGTGGAAACGAAGTGAAAATCCGTGACTATGGACGAGGAATTCCGCTTGGAAAAGTGGTTGATGTAGTTTCAAAAATCAATACCGGTGGTAAGTACGATTCAAAGGCTTTTAAAAAATCGGTTGGACTCAACGGAGTTGGAGCCAAGGCTGTAAATGCGCTTTCGTCATTCTTCAAGGTCGAGTCTGTGCGAGATGGACAAATCAAAGCGGCAGAGTTTTCAAAGGGAATGCTGGTTGAAGACCTTCCAATAGAAGAAACTACTACCAGAAAAGGAACTCGAATCACTTTTGTTCCAGACGAAACCATTTTTAAAAACTACTCATTTAAGCACGAGTATGTTGACAAAATGCTCTGGAATTACGCCTACCTAAACAGAGGTTTGGCCATTAATTTTAACGGAGAACAATACAAGAGTGAAAACGGACTAAAGGATCTGTTGGAGAAAACGACAGATGAAGAACCATTGTATCCAATTATTCACCTCGAAGGCGAAGATATTGAGGTGGCCATCACGCATACACAGAGTTATGGTGAAGACTATTATTCGTTCGTAAACGGACAATATACTCCGCAAGGTGGTACACATCAAGCCGCTTTTCGAGAAACGGTGGTGAAAGTAATTCGCGATCATTATAACAAGCAATTTGACGCGCAAGATGTGCGCACATCTATCACAGCAGCAGTTGCTGTAAAAGTGATGGAACCTGTTTTTGAATCTCAAACAAAAACTAAGCTTGGCTCTCAAGATGTGGGGCCGGATGGTCCGTCAATGCGGAGCTTTGTAAACGATTTCTTGAGCCGTGAATTAGATAATTACCTGCACAAGAATCCTGAAGTAGCTGATCGCTTACTAAAGAAAATTGTGCAAAGTGAGCGCGAACGCAAGGAAATGGCAGGCGTTAAGAAGCTTGCACGCGATCGCGCCAAAAAGGCGAGCGTTCACAACAAAAAATTACGTGATTGCAAGATTCACAGAGGTGATAAAGATGAGCGCGAGTCAGAAACCTCTATTTTCATTTGTGAGGGAGATTCGGCTTCTGGTTCTATTACCAAAATCAGAAATGTAAATACCCAGGCGGTTTTTTCATTGAAAGGTAAACCATTGAATACGTATGGTTTAACTAAGAAAATAGTTTACGAAAACGAAGAATTCAATCTTCTACAAGCTGCGTTGAATATTGAAGACGGAATCGAAAACTTGCGCTACAATAAAGTAGTAATTGCAACAGATGCCGATGTGGATGGAATGCACATCAGATTGCTGTTGATCACGTTTTTCCTGCAATTTTTTCCAGAAGTGGTGAAGCAAGGTCATATGTATGTGCTTCAAACACCGCTTTTTAGAGTAAGAAATAAGAAAGAAACGATTTATTGCTATAGCGAAGACGAGCGTAGAAAAGCATTAGAAAAACTAGGTAAGAATCCAGAAATAACTCGATTTAAGGGATTGGGAGAAATTTCGCCTGACGAGTTTAAAAACTTTGTGGGTGAAGACATTCGTCTAGATCCGGTAGTGATTGGTCAAGATTCAGCATTGAAAGAATTATTGTCTTTCTACATGGGTAAAAACACACCAGATCGTCAAGAATTTATCATTGAAAATCTGAAGGTAGAGAAAGACGTTTATGAGGAGGAACTTTAACAATGAGCGAAGAAAATCCTAACATAGAAGAAAGAGACGAAGAGTTTGCTAACCAAGAAGCGCAGAGTCACGAACTTGAAAAAGTCATTCAAGTGGGTGGCATGTACAAGGAATGGTTTCTTGACTATGCTTCTTATGTAATTCTTGAGCGAGCTGTACCGCACATAAATGATGGTTTAAAACCTGTGCAGCGCAGAATCCTTCACTCTATGAAGGAAATGGATGATGGTCGCTTTCATAAAGTAGCTAACATCATCGGTAATACCATGAAATATCACCCACATGGTGATGCTTCAATTGGTGATGCCTTGGTACAAATTGGGCAAAAAGACTTGCTAATTGACTGTCAAGGAAACTGGGGAAATATACTAACAGGAGATAGCGCTGCTGCACCTAGATATATAGAAGCAAGGCTTACAAAGTTTGCGCTTGAAGTGCTCTTTAATCCAAAAACTACAGATTGGCAACTAAGTTATGATGGTAGGAATAAAGAACCAATCACACTTCCGGTTAAGTTTCCATATCTTCTAACATCTGGTATTGAAGGTATTGCGGTTGGTTTGGCGTGTAAAATGCTTCCACACAACTTTATCGAACTTATTGATGGTTCGATAAACATTCTAAAAGGCAAGAAAGTAAAAATCTATCCAGATTTTCCAACGGGTGGTTTAGCCGATTTTAGTGAATATAACGATGGTCTTAGAGGCGGAAGAATCAAGGTTCGTTCGCGCATTGCCATTGACGATAAAAAGACGCTTCGCATCTCAGAAGTTCCTTACGGAACCACCACTTCTACTTTGATCGATTCTATTTTGAAAGCCAATGATAAAGGCAAAATCAAGATCAGAAAAGTAGAAGACAACACAGCTGAGTTTGTAGAAATTTTGGTTCATCTTACAGGAAATGAATCACCTGATAAGATGATTGACGCGCTTTACGCTTTTACAGATTGTGAAGTGTCAATTGCGCCCAACGCAGGTGTTATCGAAAATGATAAACCTCGTTTTATTGGGGTTAGTCAAATTTTAGAAGAAAGCACTAATCAAACAAAAGAGCTTCTAAAACTTGAACTTCAAATAGAAAAAGGCGAGCTTCAAGAAAAATGGCACTTTGCTTCGTTAGAAAAGATTTTCATAGAAAAAAGAATTTACCGCGACATTGAAGAATGCGAAACGTGGGAAGAAATTCTTTCTACCATTCACCGCGGATTAGAGCCACATGTGAAGCACTTGATTCGCGCTGTTACGGACGATGATGTAACCAGATTAACAGAAATTCGAATCAAACGGATTTCAAAATTTGATGGCTATAAAGCAGATGAATATTTAAGCCGATTAGAAGAGGAAATTGCTCGTGTGCAGCATCACCTTGATAATTTGGTTGAATATGCCATCGATTACTTCAAAAACTTGAAGAAAAAGTATGGTGAAGGTCGTGAACGCAAAACGGAAATACGATCACTAGAAACCATCGAGCGCGCTATGGTTGCGGCCAGCAATGTGAAGCTTTACGTGCAATACAACGAAGGTTTCGTTGGTCACGGACTTAAAAAAACCGAGAGCGAGTTTATTTGCGATGCCTCAGATATTGATGACATTATTGTGATCAGAAAAGACGGGGTAATGGTGGTTACCAAAATGAATGATAAAACATTTGTTGGTAAAGACATTTTGTATTGCAACATCTGGAAAAAAGATGATGAGCGCACCACTTACAACATGGTGTATCAAGACGGACCAGCCGGAAAAGCAATGGTTAAGCGTTTTAACGTAACAAGCATTGTTCGAGATCGTGAATATGATTTGACCTCAGGTTCGCCAAAATCAAAAGTGCTGCACCTTACGGTGAATCCAAATGGTGAAGCAGAGGTTATTACGGTCATTTTGCGCGCTATTGCAAAGCTGAAAAAACTGAAGTTTGATTTTGACTTCGCTGAACAAGCCATAAAAGGTAGAGCGGCAAAAGGGAATATTTTGTCTAAATATGTAGTAAACCGTATTGACATTAAAGAGCACGGTATTTCTACGTTAAGTGCCCGTAAAGTTTGGTTTGACGATTCTATAAAACGCTTGAACTATGAAGAACGCGGTCAGTATTTAGGTGCGTTTAATGGTGAAGACAAAATATTGACGGTGATGCAAAGTGGTCATTATCGCATGACCAGTATAGATGTTTCTACCAAGTTTGATGATGACATGATCATT
>CAZWXC010000148.1:0-6357 GCA_964637935.1 uncultured Flavobacteriales bacterium
AGCGGGCATTTCATTTTCACCTCATTCATAACACCGTTTTTCCTATGAAATTAATTCCATTGGTTATTGGACTATTTCTTCTTGGTTGTTCCACTTCCGTGGAAAAAAACGCAGAAAAAGTAAACGTTTCAGAAAACGGGAAAACAAGCGCAAAAGCATCATTAGTTGTATTAGGAACTACTCAAGATGCAGGTTCACCTCAAATTGGTTGCACTAAAAAATGTTGTGCTCCACTTTTTGAAAATGGATATTCTGATCGAAAAATAGTTTCGTTGGGATTAATCATTCCCGACAAGGGCAAAAAATATTTGATTGAAGCTACACCCGATATTGCATCGCAAGTGCAGCTGTTGAGCAATGCACTAAACAGCGGTAGCAACGAGCTGCCCGATGGCATTTTTGTAACACATGCGCACATTGGTCACTACACCGGACTCATGCAATTAGGCAAAGAAGCTATCAATGCTGAAAAAGTTCCTGTTTATGCCATGCCAAAAATGAAATCGTTTTTGGAGCAAAACGGTCCATGGAGTCAGCTTATTTCTGATTCGAATATTCAATTAGTGGGAATAAATGACTCAAGCAGCGTGTCACTTGAAAACGACATTACCATTACGCCAATGCTTGTTCCACACCGTGATGAATTTTCTGAAACCATTGGATACAAAATTCAAGGTCCTTCAAAATCTGCACTTTTTATTCCAGACATCGATAAATGGAGCAAGTGGCTTGAAAACATTGAGCAAGAAATAAGCACAGTTGATTATGCTTTTATTGATGGAACATTTTTCGATTCGCCTGAAATCAACCATCGTGATCTATCAGAAATACCGCATCCTTTTGTGGTAGAAAGCATGCAACTTTTTGAGGATTTACCTCTTTCCGAAAAAAACAAAATCTACTTCATTCATTTTAATCACACCAATCCACTCTTAGATTCTGAGAGTTCAGCTTTCAATAAAGTGGAATCAAATGGTTTTCATGTGGCTCAAATGATGGATGTTTTCGAGCTGTAAAAAGTGCTCAAAGCTTCTTTCTCGCGTCAAAACATTTGTTGGTTTTAATTGTAAAAGCTTCTTCGCTGTAGTTTGCACTGAGTGAAGCAAATAATACCTTTGCCGCCAAATCAGATTTAAGAAAAATGGCCGGAGTATTAAACGCACAAGAAGCGCTCAAGCTCTTTGAAATTGCGAAAAAAAACAAGTGTGCTTTTCCAGCGGTAAACGTTACCAGCACACAAACAGTAAACGCAGTTTTAGAAGCAGCGGTAGCAGCTAATTCGCCTGTAATCATCCAGTTTAGCAATGGAGGATCATCTTATTATGCAGGTAAATCAGTAAGTAATGAAAACGAACGCGCAGCCATTGCTGGTGCTATAAGTGGAGCAAAGCATGTGCATGACATGGCTGTGCTTTATGGTGTTGATGTAATTCTTCACACCGATCACGCAGCGCGTAATTTGTTGCCTTGGATTGATGCCTTGCTAGAAGCTGGCGAAGCACATTATAAGCAAACTGGTCGCCCACTGTATACCAGTCACATGATTGATTTGAGCGAAGAACCTATTGAAGAAAACCTGGACACTTGCGTGGAATACCACAAACGCATGACTGGCATTGATATGATTTTGGAAATTGAACTTGGTGTAACAGGTGGCGAAGAAGATGGCGTTGACAATACTGGGATTGATAGTTCCAAACTTTATACTCAACCGTCAGAAGTAGGTTTTGCTTACGAAAAGCTTATCGCAATAAGCCCAAACTTTACCATTGCAGCCGCTTTCGGAAACGTGCACGGAGTTTACAAACCAGGCAATGTTGAGCTTACACCTATCATATTAAAAAATAGTCAAGACTTTATTAAAGAGCAGTTTGGTATTTCTTCAGAGAATCCGTTGAACTTCGTGTTTCATGGCGGTTCAGGCTCTTCAAGAGAAGAGATTAGAGAATCATTGGATTACGGGGTTATCAAAATGAATATTGATACAGACACTCAATGGTCATTTTGGGAAGGTGTGAGAGATTATGAGGCTAAATACCATGACTATTTGCAAACTCAACTTGGTAATCCTGAAGGGGATGACAAACCAAATAAGAAATATTACGATCCAAGAAAATGGTGGCGTGAAGGCGAAAAAACAACTGTGAAAAGACTTTTAGTTGCTTTCGAAGACTTGAATTCGATAAATGCGAATGATGCTTGGAAGGCTTAATTGAACAGCATACATTTATTAAAAAGCGGATTCAATATTTTGGATTCGCTTTTTTTTTGAAATAATACGAAATGTATCCGAATTCTTTGAATTTGTGAATTTTCAACTCCTTATATTTCGAACTCAAAACAAATCGCAATGCAATTACACGTAATCAACACAGGGTATTTTAAGCTTGACGGAGGCGCAATGTTTGGCGTAGTACCAAAATCACTTTGGTCAAGAACCAATCCAGCAGACGATAACAACCTGTGTTCGTGGGCAATGCGCTCATTGTTGATTGAAGATGGAAACCGCTTGATTCTGGTAGATACAGGAATTGGAAACAAGCAAAGCGAAAAATTCTTCAGCCACTATTTTTTACATGGCGATGATTCGATGGATAAATCTTTGGCTGCAAAAGGTTTTAGCCGTGATGATATTACGGATGTGTTTTTAACACACTTGCACTTTGATCATTGTGGTGGTGCTATTGAGTTTAATTCAAGTAAAGACGGTTTCAGACCAGCTTTTAAGAATGCCACTTTTTGGAGTAATGAAGCGCATTGGAAATGGGCTACAGAACCTAACCCGAGAGAAAAAGCTTCGTTTTTAAAAGAGAATATTCTTCCAATTCAAGAATCAGGGCAACTCAAGTTTATTGCTCGAAATGGCGACCGAACACTAAATGCTTTAGAAGGAATAGATGTGTTTTTTGCCGATGGACACACAGATGCGCAAATGCTGCCGATGATCAATTATAAAGGTCAGAAAATTGTTTTTATGGCAGACCTACTGCCAAGTACAGGGCATGTTCCGCTGCCTTATGTAATGGGTTACGACACACGTCCTTTGCTTACCATGACTGAAAAAGCCGCTTTCTTAAAAGAAGCGGCTGATCAAAATTATGTGTTGTTTCTAGAGCACGATTCAGTAAACGAATGTTGTACTGTAATGAATACCGAAAAAGGTGTGCGCCTAGACCGAAGCTTTAACTTTAGCGAAATCGATTAACTTCTGATTACTCTAAATTGCAGTTAATGTCAACATTACCAGCAGCTTCATATTGAGTTGCCAAAAATGATGATGCCTCTTCAGCTGCAATACATTTTACGTTTGCTTCTTCATCAAGTCGAGCTGTAACAACGAAAATGGTATCCACATCAAAAGTATAACCCGCTGTATCTGGCAGATCTATCTGACAACGGCAGTTATAGTTTTTCTTAAAGCAAGAGGTCATTGCAATCGCTAATATGGCAAGGGTAAAAATGCTCTTTTTCATAATTGGGTTATTTCACGGGCAAAATAACGCTTAATCCTTAAATTCTAAGCTACGATGTTTGCCCTAATTATCAAGGGTGATTCGGTAAGCTCCATCTCGCTTTAATGAGTGTGACTCTACGCCATAATCTTCTAGATTGTAAAGCCAAGAATTATGACTTCGCCAATCCATTTTAGATGAGATAATTACAATATCAGGATTAATCAGTGACAAAATTTCTTTTGGATGTTGGGCAGTTCGCTCCTTCAAAAACAGAATATCAATCTGACCCAAACTATCATCAAGCTTGCTGTTTGAATCAAGAACTATAATGGTTTGCTGATCAAATAAGTAGCCGTTTTCCATTTTCATCAAAGAGCCTAATGCATCTTGAGGGCGGTTCAAATCTAATTTCCACCAATGATGCATAATGTGAAAACGCATTTTGTCTTCGTCATTGTTCAAGCCCGAATCTGCTATAAAAACATGATTATTTCCATCTATGAAATCAATGGCATCAAGTCCTTTTACAGCATAAAAAACAATTTCTTTCTGTTTTGTCTGAAAAACTGCCTCTGCTGAATTTAGGATGAAAATTGCCAATATCGATCCCAGAAATATTCGTTGCCAGAAGTAGCTTTTTACAATCAAAACCATAATAAAAGTGGCTACAATCATGTAGATCACATAGGTTTCCAAAATATTAATATCAATACCTTGAATTAATGCAAAAGGAAGTGTTTCTACCCAAGCTACAAACCAGTCTAATACCCAAACCAACCAATAGAGGACAAATGCCAATACTTTAGAAACGTATGCGATTTTTGAGAAGACAATCAAAGCAATGCCAACAGGTAAAATAGCTGTGGCTAATGGGATGACCACCAAATTACTGATCAAAAAGTAATTGGGAAATTGATGAAAATAGAGCAACCCAAGTGGAAATGTGGCAATTTGAGCTGCAAGTGAAACTGCGGTGATTCCCCAAATTTTATCCAGCAAGTAGTTTTTCGGTTGCCACCACTCGTAAATTCTAGGTTGAAGAATTACAATGCCTAAAACGGCTACATAAGAAAGCTGAAAACCAACTTCAACAATAAAAAACGGATTGTAAATCAACAATACCAAAGCGCTCGCTGCCAGCGCATTGTAGATGGTAGTTCGTCTGTTGATCAACTGAGAAACAATAACGAAACTAAACATGGTTACAGCCCGTGTTACAGATGGCGAGAAACCTGTAATGGCGGCATATAACCAAAGTGCAACTAAGAGTAAAAAGGCTTTGAGCCAGCGTGTCCATAATCGCTTTTGCAAAGGTTTCAGCAGGGTGTTTAGAATCAAAAAGACAATACCAACATGCAGCCCAGAAACTGCCAATACATGCATGGCTCCGGCACTTGCAAAGGCATTGACTTGATCTGCTGTGAGATAATGCTTGTAGCCAACCAAAAGAGCTGACACGATTGCCAACTGCCGCTCATTCAGATCAAAACTCTTCAGAACTTCTATAACATAGCGCTGCACTTCTATGATCCATCTCTTAAAGCCACTACCCTTTCCTATCAACAACCAATTATCAGAAGTAACATAGGTTTGCTCTGTAATTTGATGAAAACCCAAATACCGTTTGTAATTGAATTCATCTGGATTTGAAGGTTCATTTAATCTATTCAAGTAAGACTGTATTGCAATCGTATCTCCATACCTCAATTGAGTCGCAGCTGAGTCCTTTTGAAGATATGCAAGCAGTTTTCCTTCTATAATTGGATTTGAGTCACTTGAAAGCAATTGTAAAAGACGCACCTCCAATTTTATGCTTCGCTCACGTTCAATTGGATCACTCACAATGCGAACCAACAAGGTTTGTTCACCGTCAAATTCTTGTTGATGAATGTGTGTTGGGCTGAGTCGTTCTGTAAGTAAACTGGTAACACTAAAACCTGCGCAGGCAAACATCAAATACCAAACAGGAATAAACCATTTGGCCGTCACAAACCAGCTAAGAATAGCGGTTATAGCTATTAAGCCAAGAAAAAACCAAGCCATGAGTATATGTGGAGAGAAAATCGCAAATATTATCCCACCAATAAACACAAAGACGCAACGAAGCAAAGGAACTTGCTTCCAAATAAAATAGTCTCGTTTGTACACTCTTAGAAAGGGTTAGAATCTAATAGTGACTAAACTAGTTAATATTCGTCTATGCTAACACGATAGCTCTAAAAATTCTATTCAACTCTGTTTAGCTTAGAAGCGATAGAAGGACTTACCCACGTTTTGTATTTATTACTTTCGGTATAAATTAAGAAAGCCGCACTATTGGTGTTATTGTCACCTTCTAGATAAGCAATGGCCGAATCGGTACCAATTACCATAAATGCAGTGGCCATGGCATCAGCAAGACCAGCTTCACTTGCAACCACAGTGGCGCTCAGCAAACTATGCTTTACAGGATAACCCGTTTTTGGATTAATGGTATGAGCGTACTTCACTCCATCCACTTCATAAAACTTGCGATAATTTCCGCTTGTCGCAAGCCCTTTATTTCTAAGATTAATAATGGCTTCCAATTCACGCTGTGCTAGGTCTTCAATGGGTTTGTCTATTCCAAACTTCCACAAAGAACCATCAGGCTTGGGATAGCCCGCCTTTATCTCACCACCAATTTCAATGAAATACTTCTCAATTCCTTTTTTCTCAAGAAAATGTGCCACAACATCAACACTCCATCCTTGGCCCACAGCATTAAAATCTAGCTGCATACGACTATCTGGTTTCGATAGAAAGATTGGAAATGAATACTTAATTCTCTTATCTCTTAATCCATCTATCGGGCGCGGAAAATCATTTACAATCAATCGCAATGTGTCAAAGTCAACTAATTCTAGCAATGAGTCAATTTGAT
>CAZWXC010000149.1:0-6308 GCA_964637935.1 uncultured Flavobacteriales bacterium
CATTCCAGGCATTGACTCCATTCATATAAATTCAGACAGCATTGGATTTATAAACGCTTCAATATATTCCAAAGTAGAAGGAGGAACACCTGCATTTACTTATTTGTGGAGCAACGGAGCTAAAACCAAAAACTTAGTCAATATTGATACTGGAACCTATGTTTTAACGGTAACCGATCGATTTGGATGTACAGGCACTATTAGCAAATACATCAGCGATGATTTAACAGCTATCGAAAGCCCAAGTCTCAATGCAACATTAATAAGCATCTTTCCAAATCCTACAAATGGAAATCAAATTGAAATTACCAGCTCAAATAAAATATCAGGTATTTCATTGTATGATATTTCGGGCAAACTAATTAAGCGCATCGCTGTTAAATCAACCCAACAAACAAATTTATATTTGGAAGAAGACTTACAGGTTGGTGTGTATTTTTTGAAAGTAAGCCATTCAAATGGTAACATTCAGTTTAAAAAGCTTATTAGAAGCCGTTAAAAAACTAACCAAACCTTAACTTTTTACGTCAAATAGGTATTATTGCATATTAAACAAACAATCAATTATGAAGTACAGATTTTTACTTTTAAGTTCTCTACTTGCTTCTGCTTCCGGTTTTGCTCAAAGTCAATACACTCAAAAAGTGAAGGCTACAGCAGAATCAAGCAAGCAGCTTGAAGTAGCAGGACCTGCGGTTTCGACAAGCGAAGGCGCTTCTTACACATCAAAAATTTTATCTGAAGATCTTGGTCCAGTTCTTATGTACCAAGGTTTTGATGCTGGGCTTCCAGTAGATTGGACTAGCACAGCAATCAACAATGCCGTTTGGGAATACCGCGGCCCTTCTACCACGCCTGCGAATACAACAGGTTCTCGTGGTGCTTACGCAGGTTCTGGAGCTCCTATTGCTTCTACAACCACTGCAGATGGTTTCTTTATTTTCGATTCAGACTGGTGGGACAACGGAGGTTCACCAACCGGAACTGGGCAACAAGCTCCACCTCACACTGGAACACTTACTTCTGGCGTAATCGATTGTTCTGCAGAACCTAACGTTTTGTTGACTTTTGAAACATACCTTAGAAACTACCAGTCTTTATTCTGGGTAATGGTTTCTAATGATGGTTTTGTAACACAAGATACTGTTTGGAATGGTGCTGATGATTACGCAATCAATGAAGCAAGTCCTGCTGATTTGTTCGTAAAATTGAACATCAGTGCTACTGCTGGTAACTCACCAACGGCACAAGTACGTTTTGTATTTCAATCTGATCCAGCTGGTACACAACCAGGTTATTATTTCTGGATGATTGATGACGTTACTGTTTCTGGAGCTGCTGATTTTGATCTAGAGCTAGAAGAAGTATTCTTTCAAGGTTTAACTGGATCTGATGTAGATTTCCAATACACTAACTTCTACACACAAATTCCTGCTAAGCAAATGGCAGCTACTTCATTGAATTTTGGTGGTGCAATCAGAAGCAATAGCGCTGCTGGTTCTAGCAACGCAAGACTTAATGTTGCAGTTAGCGGTGCTGAAACCTTTAGCTCAAGCAGTGCTCCTGTTACCTACTCTACTTTTGGCACTCCAGATTCAGTAGTAGTTGCTGATTCTTATGTTCCTTCTACAATAGGATCTTACACAGTAGATTTTGAAGTTGCTGCAGACAGCGCTGATGATTTCGCAGTTGATAACGTTAACTCTAAAACATTCGGAGTTTCTGAAAAGACTTATGCTTGGGGAACAAGCACCATTGACGATGCCGTATCGTGGGGTGGTGGAACACAATCTATGTATGTTCGTTACGATGTTTACGATGCAAACGATTCTATTTCAGCAGTAGAATTCGGTATTTGGAGTAGTGCAACTTTCGCTTCTACTGACGGTTCAATCGTACTTGTAGGTGTATGGCCAGTAACAGGTGGTACTTTAGCAGGAACGGGAACAATTGATTTCAACAACCCAA
Source organism: uncultured Flavobacteriales bacterium (assembly GCA_964637935.1). Taxonomy (GTDB): domain Bacteria; phylum Bacteroidota; class Bacteroidia; order Flavobacteriales_G; family Salibacteraceae; genus SHAN690. Next base: position 1,969 of record CAZWXC010000149.1, read on the forward strand.
TCGCTCAGAAATATGTAACACTTTCTGATCCAGATGATTTTAACGTTGTGAAAAAAGTAAACTTTGATGCTCCTGCTGGTTTCCCAGCTGGTGTTACTGAAGTAGTTGCTGGTTATACTTACCAATCAGGCGCTATCAGAACTGCGAACAGCGATGTTCCTTTCTCTCCACTAAACGCTTATGTTGACACTGACAGCGATGGTCAAATTGATGGCTGGGTTGATATGGTTCCTGTAATTAACATGGTAACATATTCGTCTACAGTGTGTCAAAACACAACAGTAGTTGTTGATGCTGGTGTAGACTGTGATTTAGATAATTACACAGCTACAATTGACGCATTCGCAGTAGGTGGACAAGGAGCCTATACTTGGGGTTGGAGTTCCGGAGCTGCTACTGAAGATATTACAGTTTCTGAAGAAGGTACTTATGTAGCAACAGCTACTGACGAAAACTTCTGCGTTGGTACTGCTACATTTGAAATTACAAACGCCAGCTTCAACTGTAACCTTTCTATCAACGAATTGGCTGGCGAAACATTTAACTTCACAGTGCAACCAAACCCAAGCAACGGTATTTTCAACCTTGCTTTCGAAGCACTTGCATCTGAAAGAGTAAATGTTCAAATTCAATCAATCAAAGGTGATGTTGTTTACAATAATGCTTTCAGCATTAGCAATGGTACTATGACTAGCCTTGACCTTACTTCACTTTCAAATGGTGTTTACATCATGAAAGTATCGGGTTCTGCTAACACAGTAACTGAAAGAATCATCATTCAATAATTGAATTGATATAATTTAAAAAGCCCTGTAGACAATGTCTACAGGGCTTTTTTTATATATTATTTTCCCCCTAGTTTAATATCAAGGAGCTCCCAGTCATTTCTTCAGGTTGAGGAACTTCGAGTAAACTCAATAGAGTTGGTGCAATGTCAGCTAAGATTCCATCACTTAATGAAATAGACTTTGAACCAAGATAAATACAAGGAACCAAATTAGTGGTGTGTGCCGTGTGTGGCGAACCATCATCTTGCAACACCTTATCAGCATTACCATGATCAGCAATTACTATTAACTCATAGTCGGCTTTTAAGGCTGCTTCAGCAACTCTTTTCAAACAAGCATCTGTTGTTTCCACTGCCTTCACAATGGCATCATAAACGCCCGTGTGGCCAACCATATCAGGATTCGCAAAATTTAAACAAATAAAGTTTGGTGAGCTTGCATTGATTGCTTCTATCACTTTATCAGCAACCATATTTGCACTCATTTCAGGCTGTAAATCGTACGTTGCTACCTTAGGTGATGGAACAACAATTCTCTCTTCTCCTTCAAACTGCTTTTCTCTTCCTCCGGAAAAGAAAAAAGTTACATGAGGATATTTTTCAGTCTCAGCTATACGCAATTGGGTCAATCCAGCTTTAGAAACTACTTCACCCAGTGTATTAACAAGATTATCTTTTTCATACAACACATGTACGTTTTTGAACTTTTCGTCATACTTGGTCATGGTTGCATAAAACAAGTCGAGGGTTTTCATCCCGAACTCTGGAAAATCTTCTTGAGTTAGCGCAGTAGTAATTTGTCTGCAACGGTCTGTTCTAAAATTGAAACACAAAACTGCATTGCCCGACTCTATCCTTCCTTCACCACCTTCAATTATCGCAGCAGTAAAAAATTCATCTGTCAAATCTTGGGCATAGAATTTTTCAGCTTGAGCTGAAAAATCGGTGGTTTTATCACCTTCACCTTTTACAAGCAAATTATATGCGAGCTCGATTCTCTCCCATCTATGATCGCGATCCATCGCATAATAACGCCCAATCATTGATACCAATTGGGTGCGCTTACCATCGAGGTGTTGTTCCAGTTGCTTGATGGAATTCGCTCCGCTTCTCGGGTCGGTATCTCGTCCGTCAGTAAAAGCGTGGATATAAATCTCTTTAATAGTTGTAGCCTCTAAAATGTCAGCCAAAGCAATCAAGTGCTTTTCGTGAGAGTGAACTCCACCATCACTCACCAAACCCATTAAATGAAATGGTTGATTGTTTTGCTCTGCATATTCAATCGCTTCCTTCAAAACAGCATTGTTCTTCAGCTCATCATCCGCAATCATCTTATTGATTTTTGCAAAATCTTGGTAAACAATTCTTCCCGCACCAATATTTAAGTGCCCTACTTCACTATTGCCCATTTGTCCTTCTGGCAAACCCACGTTTTCTCCGAAAGTCTTCAAAGTTGCATGCGGTTGATCTGAAATTAACTGATCAAAATATGGTGTATTCGCGTTTTTAATAGCGTCAGACTTGGTTCCGTCACCTATTCCCCAACCATCAAGAATAATTAATGCTGCCTTTTTTTTCATCATCACAATTTTGTTTCGAAACGAATTTCAAATACCGAACCTTTGGGTTTATTGGGTTTATAAACAATGACACCATTTTGTGCAGTTACCAACTCCTTTACCAAATACAGGCCTAAACCAGTTCCTTTTTGAGATCTAGTTTCTTCGTTCTCAATCCTATAAAACTTCTTGAAAATATTGTTTCGTTCGTCCTGCGCAATACCCGTCCCTTCGTCTTTCACCGCGATATAAAGTGCAGAATTATCTGATGTCAATTCAACAGAAATAAGAGTGGAAGGCGCGTATTTGATGGCATTGCTCAGCAGATTTTCGAAAACAAGCTCCATAGCTCTTTTATCTGCGCTAACATTATATGGTCCTTCAGGTTCAAATACAATTGTACCACCAGAACTTAAGTGCAAAGGCTGAAGCCGGTTTATCACATTTTTGATTAACTCCACCAATTCAAAATCTTCGTTGTGAACATCAAACTTGCCCGCATCAATTCTGGAAGCTATTAACAAGTTAGAAACTAGGGATTCGAGCCTATGCGTGGCTCCAATAGCGCCAGAAACGATTTGCGATTTTTGCTCTTCATTCAAATTGCGTTTGGCTATTGTTTGAAGATTCAGTCTAATTGCGGCAATGGGCGAATTGAATTCGTGCGTGGTTGCAAGGAGGAAATTACGTTCTTGCTTAGCAAGCTTTTGCTCTCGCAGAATAAATTTTCTGATGTAAAACGCGCCAACTAGCAAGAGCGATAAAAACACAGTGCCTTCACCCAAAATCATGGTGAGTTGACGACTTACTGCTTCACTTCTTGTATTATCTATTTCAGATTGAACAAGCTGTCGTTTCAAATCAATGAGCTCAACATTTAAGTCGTAAATGAGATAAGCCCACCACATGAATTGCAGTACCACATAGCCCAGCAAGACATAAAGAAGTAGAATTGTTTTCGGAGATTTTCGCACCAAACAAAAGTATGATGGACGAATTAAAAAAGGGCGGAAATAAAAAAAGCTCTGAACAAATTGTCCAGAGCTTTAAAAAGTGGTGCGGGAGGGAATCGAACCCCCGACACGAGGATTTTCAGTCCTCTGCTCTACCGACTGAGCTACCACACCTTTTTATTCTTAACGTTGCAAACTCTTGTTTGAAACATTCGGGCGGCAAAAGTAGAAAAAACTCGAAACGGCAAACAAAAATTCAAATAAAAGAAGATGAATCTAATTATTGATATTGGAAATACAGCGGCCAAAACCGCCTTATTTTCTGAAAATCAAATTATTACAAATGATAGATTTTTAGGAAAAACTGATAAAAATTGGTTCGAAAAAATTCTTTCTGAATATGAATTTGAACAAGCAATCGTATCGAGTACTAAAATCTTGGATGACGAAAGCTTAGGATTTCTGCACAAAAAAGGTGTTACTATTTTAAGTCATGACACACCTTTACCCATTGTTTTAGATTATAAAACACCCGAAACGTTGGGCAGAGACAGAATTGCTGGTGCAATAGCTGCAAAATATTATTACCCAAATGATGATTGTCTGATTATTGATTTAGGTACATGCATCACCTACGACTTTGTATCAAAACAAAATATTTATCGCGGTGGTGCTATATCTCCTGGACTAAAAATGCGTTTTCACGCCATGCATAAGTTCACTGATAAGCTTCCGCTTGTCGAAAAACCATCATTTATTGACGAATTTGGGCGATCTACAACCGAATCCTTAAACATGGGCGCATTCAACGGAATGGCGCACGAAATCAATGGTTTCATTCGTTTGTTCAAGCATAAAAGTGCTCGTCTTAAGGTAATTTTAACAGGTGGAGACACTTCCTTGTTTGAGCAACACATTGAAAATGCCATTTTTGCAGCCCCGAATTTAATCCTCGATGGATTGAATCAGGTTTTGCTTTATAACAAGCAACTGAATGAATAAACTATTAATTACAACCATTATCGCGGCCTTCAGCACTTT
>CAZWXC010000150.1:0-6257 GCA_964637935.1 uncultured Flavobacteriales bacterium
ATGTTTTTGATTTTGATTTTGATGGCATTCCTAATCATTTAGATAAGGATAGTGACAATGATGGTATCGTAGATATTTTAGAAGCAGGTGGAACAGATATAAATTTTGATGGCGAGATTGATTATCCAACTCCTGGTGTTTCTTCAAGTATGATAGATGCAGATAACGATGGTTTGGCAGATGCTTTTGACGATGTTGATAGTGGAAGTGGTGGTGGAGAGGTAACCTCAGGAACAGCGCTTCCAGCTCCAAATAGTGATGGTTTAGGTAATGTGAATTTCTTGGATATAGATGCAGATGATGATGGAATCGTGGACAATACTGAAGCCCAACCCACAGCATCTTATATTTCACCAAGCGGCATTGATACTGATTTAGATGGGTTGGATGATGCATACGATCCAGATTGTACGCCTTGTGGAGCAATTACAGGAGTTTATATAACACCTGTAAATACGGAAGGAACTGGCAATCCAGATTATACAGATCTAGACACAGATGATGATGGTATTTTAGATTCTATTGAAGGCCATGATACAAATGGTGATGGTCTTGCGGATATTGGTAGTCCTGCAAATACAGGGGTTTCAGGTGGTATGGTAGATGCAGATGGCGATGGATTGCTAGATGGCTTTGACAATAATGTTGGTAGTTTGGATGCGACCAATGTTACTTTAAACCCAAATTCGCATCCAAATGCTGGAGCCGGAACTTCCGAACGCGATTGGAGAGAAACACCTTGTGGAGGAGGCACAGTTAATCTTGTGCCAAATAACGCCACAACTACTGCAAGCGATTTTTGCGAAATAGGTTCAGGTTTTACCTATTATTATGATCCTTTAGATCCTACTCAACTCTTATTTGCAATTGAGCACATGCCCTTGGGCGGTAATACAAATCCATTTACCGTAGAAATTGATATCACAGCAAGTGCAAACCCAACTTCTGAGGCAGGAGTATATAGTTCAGAAGATATCCCTAATGAAGACGCAACGTTCGTCATGGGTAGGTACTATAACTTCAATATTACTTCTGGGTCTTTAAATGGACCAGTGAATATTAGATTCTTTTTCGATACAGATGAAAGAGATACACTTTTGGCTGTAGCCAACAGATGGAATACCGAAAATGCAGGTGGTACAGGTTTTACTTCTGGACTTAGATGGTTTCAAATGAACGCAGGTGATTTTGACCCAGCTACTGATATTACACCGGCTGGTGTGACTGGAGTTACCGAAATATTTACAAATGCAAGCTCAACAGTAGATGGAGTACAGTTTGCTCAGTTTAGTACTTCAAACCTAACAGGAGGCGGTTTAGCCTTCACCGTTGGAAACAACTCTGTAGTGCTGCCAGTTGAGTTCTTGTTCTTTCAAGCTAGGCGCTATTCTGAATTAAAGTCGCTCATCGAATGGGCTACAGCTAGCGAGATAAACTCAGATTATTTTGAGGTCCAACGTTCTTCTGATCAACAATCTTGGGAATCAATAGCTGAGGTAAAAGCTGCCGGCAGTAGCAATGATAGATTGAATTATAGTTTGATTGATGAGAATGCACTTGATGGAATGAATTACTACAGAATCGTGCAATTTGATTTTGACGGTTCGTTTGTTCAAACACAAGTTGAGACAGTAATTTTTGATGCAAAATCAGTTTGGAGTGTTTACCCAAATCCGGCTAAAGACCAACTTACTATAAGCACTTCGAGTGACGAAAGTATTGATCAAATAGATGTTTACTCATCGCAAGGCACGCTGCTAAAATCGTTTGCAGAAAACACGTCTGAAGGTAGAGTAGAAATAAATATTGGTGATTTCGCAAACGGATCGTACTTGATCAGAGTATCTACTAAATCCAGTGTTTTTCACGCTAAAATTCAAAAAGCAGACTAGTTTCAAAAAGAAAATAAGACCTTAAGAAAGTGCCTGATCTCAACTATTGAGATCAGGCATTTTTATTTCACATGTTTTTCTGAAACTATGCTTTTTAGGTTTTTCACCTATTGTGTTGATCCTCAATTTTCTTGTAGAAATTTTTTATACTTCAATCATAGATTTGGGCTCAAGTATATGATTCACTCTCTCTGGTAACGAAGTGTTCAGTAGCTATTGAATTGGCACGCCAAACTCAATGCTATGGAAAAATTTTACAAAATAGGTTTAGCCGTTTTTGCTTTGATATTCATTCAAAGTATCAGCTATGCTCAATTACTGCACCCGGCTAGCTGCTCAGCTGTTAGCACATCATTTTCACTCGATTGGTCTTCTGCAGGAGGCGCAAATCAATACCTCTGGACTTCTGTTGGGGCCACTTCCTATTCTATAACAGGAATAGCCGGAAGTTCCTATGACGTTAACTTTATCGTTACTGGATCTACAAGCACCCTTGCTACCGAAGGTGGTTCTGCTACCCCTTCCGTAAATTCAACATTGAGTGGTGGCGAACAGGCACTTCATATTTCATCTTCAGGGCTAGATACAAATGAATATTTGCAGCTTGAAATGCAGTTTTCACCTGCTGTAGCTGGTGTTATCAGTTTCGATATCTACAATATCATTCAAAATGGTACAGTTGGTCAAAGTGTTACTGTCTTTGCTAAAACTTCTTCAAACAATATTATCATTCCACAATTATCGTCCAATGGTTCGCCTTCATGGGATTTGGATGGGCCTGGTGTAGTGAATGGAAACAGTGCTTCTACTTCTGGTACAAATGATCAAGTTGGCGTTAGTTTCAACAGTTTTGAAGATGTAACTAGTGTCTTTGTAAAACTAAAACGCTGCATTACTTGCTCAAATGCTGCTAATACAGAATTTGCCATTGGTGACATAGATTTTTGTTTAGTTCCAGATCAAGATCAAGATGGTGTGGCAGATGTTTTGGATGATGATGCCGATAATGACGGTATTCCGAATTCCATCGAGCAATGTAGTTCAAACGCTATTTACACCTTCAATTGGAGCAATTATACTTGGCCAAACAACACAACTTACAGTCAAACATTTGCAATGCCTGATGGCACTAATTTTACGGCAAGCGCAATTACTAATGGTGCTACACTCACAGATATTGATATAGATAATTCTTTCGAAGGAGGTTTTGGGAGTGCCGAAAAAAGCTGGTTTATTTTGGCAGATCAAACCAACCCGTCTCAATCTGTAGATGTGATATTTGACTTCGACCAAGCTCTTGATAGTCTTTCCTTTACCATTTTTGATGTGGACTATGCAGTGGGTGATTTTACTGATTCGCTTATTGTAATTGGGTATTATTCTGGCTATGTTGTTTTTCCAACACTCACAGCAAGTGCTAATAACAGCGTTTCGAATAATCGCGTGGTAGGCACTTCAAGCACATCATCTACTTCTAACGCTGCAAATGTTGGTGTGCATTTTTCTGCACCTGTCGACTCAGTTACTATCTATTATGGAAATGGAAACTCAGCACCTTTTAGCCCAGGAGATCAAGCAATTTCAATCTACGATTTGGTTTATCTCGGCAATTGTGGATCTACTGATGCTGATAATGACGGCATTGAAGATTATTTAGATATAGATGCTGATAATGATGGAATTGTAGATAACATCGAGTTGCAGTCTTCTTCGACAAGCATTATTGCACCATCAGGTGTGGATACAGATGATGACGGAATTGATAATAATTTTGAAACTCCTATCTCGCCTAGAGACACAGATGGTGATAGTATACCCGATTATAAAGACACAGATAGTGATAATGACGGTGAGCTAGATGTGCTAGAAGCTTGGGATACGGATAATGATGGCACTGCAAATACATTGGCTTCTGGAGTAGACACTGATGGTGATGGGCTAGATGACGCTTTTGATCTAGTTTCAGGATTAAATCCTACAACCAACATTACCAATGATGGTCAAGTAGCGTTTGATTTTCCAAACGTGGAAACTGCGTTAACTCTTGAGCCTGATTGGCGAGAAGCTCCGTTATTAGGCGATGCTGATGCAGATGGAATCAATGACTTGGCAGACCTTGATGTAGACAATGATGGAATCATCAACTCTCTTGAAGGTTGCTTTTTAAATGATACTATCGATTGGGATGATGTTTCATTTACCAGTTCCCCAGCAGTTTATAATACAAGTTACTATACTATTACTCAGCTCATTTCTTCGGACGGTGGCACACCAAGTAATGCTGTGAATATGGGGCAAACAGGTGGTTTAAGTCCAATGGAAAACGCTTTTCAAAGCGGAGTAGATAATACAACGGTTACTCAAAAAACAACCATCACCTTTGCCTTTGATAATCCTGTAGACATGCTTGAGTTTACCATTTTCGACATAGATAGAGGCACTACTGCTTGTGGTTTATTGGGGCTATCTACTTGCGAAACTTGGCAAGACAAAGTCACAGTAACAGCCTACTTAAACGGTGATGCAGTCTCAAATCCTGTAATTACAACTCCGGGTATTGTTAACATATCAAGCAATGTGATGATAGGTACGGCTAACGTTGGGCCTACTAGTAACGCAGGTAACGCTACTGTTATGTATGCTACATTGCTCGATAGCGTGGTTATTACACATGGCAATGATGCACTTGATGGTACTACAAATCCTGCTTTTCAAGTGATTGCAATTCATGATTTATTCTTTTCGGGCGTTTGCGATCAAGACACAGATGGCGATGGAATACTAGATTACAAAGACATTGACAGTGACAATGATGGAATCTCCGATATCATCGAAAATCATGGTTCCGATACCGACAATGATGGTAGGGTAGACTATGCTGTATCGGGCTGGCCTTCTACCATGGTTGATACTGATAATAATGGGCTAGCTGACGTATACGATTCTGACAATGGAGGCGCTTCGTTGGCGCAATTGGATACCGATAATGATGGAGTGATAAACGCACTCGATTTAGATTCGGATAACGATGGAATACTTGATTTGCATGAATTTGAATTAGATTCAGCTATGCTTATCGCGCTTGACGCGAATAAAGATGGTGTGATTGATAGTGGATTTGGAGCAAACGGATTTTCTAATGCTCTGGAAACATCCATAGATGCAGGTTTTAGTGTTTTCTCGGCTGCAGACGCAGATGCTGATGGTTTGTTGAATTCTGAAGATTTGGATAGCGATAATGACGGGCTCACAGATGTTTTTGAGAATCAATTTTTAAACACGTTTGACGCAAACTTAGATGGAATAATTGACGGAACCACTGATGCCGATGGTGATGGAATTTTGGCTTCGGCAGACGCAATTGATGCGGTTTTTGGTTCTACGGGTTCATTTCCGGTAGATTCAGATGGTGATCATGTTTATGACGCGTATGATATTGACGCAGACAATGATGGAATCACTGATAACACCGAAGCTCAGGCAACGGCTACTTATGCATCACCTTCAGGTGCAGATGCTGATAGCGATGGCTTAGATGATCAGTACGATGTGGATTGTGCGCCATGCGGTGCTGTTTCAGGATTTGCAGTAGTTGCTATAAATACGGACAACAGCGATAATCCTGATTATTTAGATCTTGACAGTGATAGTGATGGTGAGTCAGATTTGATTGAAGGACATGATAGTGAAGGAGATGGAATAGCTGACTTGGGCAGCCCAGCAAATACAGGTGTTTCGGGCGCTACAGCCGATGTAGATGGCGATGGATTGCTCGATGGTTGGGATAATGACACACTATCAGCTGATCCTACAAATGGAGGTTTAGAACCGAGTAGTTTTCCTAATGCAGACCTTGGAAATACAGAGCTTGATTGGCGAGAAACACCATGTAATGATGGTGTGGTAATGTTAGCTCCTTCAAATGCTACAACCGTGGCTTCAGGTGCGTGCAACGCTTCTCAATACACATATTACTATAATCCGTTAATGCCTTCACAGTTACTTTTTGCAATAGAACACAAACCTGTGGGCGGAAATACAGCAGACTTTGAAGCTGAAGTAAGCATCACTACTACTTCAGATCCATCATCCATGAATGGTGTGCTTTCGGCAACAGATTCCGCAAATTCAACTGCAACTTTTGTGATGGGTAGGTACTATAATTTTAACATCACCAGTGGTTCATTAGACGGGCCAGTTAATATTCGATTCTTCTATAATCCTGCTGAGATTGATTCTTTAGAAGCTGCTGCATTGGATTGGAAAAACAATGTTGCGAGTGCTGGCGCAGTGGTTTCGGGTGTAAGATGGTTTCAAATGAACAGCGGGACTTTTGACCCAAACTCTGCAGATCTTCAGCCTTCT
>CAZWXC010000151.1:0-6234 GCA_964637935.1 uncultured Flavobacteriales bacterium
AGACGGATTTTAATGGAAAGGAAAAAACGGTATCTATTGGAACAGTCAGTTATTTTACTGAAAATCAAAAACAGGTTTCAATTTATCCAAACCCTGTTTTAAATGATTTTCAAATTTCTGGTTTAGCTAGCGAAAGTTGGATGGCAATCAAAATCTATAGTTCAAACGGTGATCTCGTTTATCTAAACAATGATGTCTACTCAAACCAATCGCTGAATATTTCAAACTTAAGCAGCGGTGTTTATTGGGTGGAAGTTGTTTTCGAAAATCAGACTTTCCGTAAAAAGATGATCAAGTTATAAAAAGCAGATTCGTTGAAACTTAACGTGTCTAATTCTAGAATCATTTCAATAGGCTCAGTTCTTTGATCATCTATTTTAACTCAGAGACTGATGCACCAAGTCTTGATTTTTACCTTCGTCCAGTTTTATTTAAAATTGGGTCATGATAATTTACAACGTCACTGTAAAAATTGAAAACAATGCGCACGATGAGTGGCTGCATTGGATGAAAAACGTGCACATTCCAGAGGTACTTGCTACTGGGAAATTTGTTTCGCATCAAATGGCCAAAGTGCTGGTAGATGATACAGATGGCATCACCTACGCCATTCAATATACTTGCCGTGATATGGATACGTTGCAAGAGTATCAACAACAGCATGCGCCAGCTTTGCAACGTGATCATGCTGAGCGATTCCGCGACAAGTTTGTAGCTTTCAGAACCCTTTTAGAATTAGTAGATTGAGAGGGCCAGTTATAGCTAAAAAGCATCTTGGTCAGCATTTTTTGCGTGACGAAAATGTGGCGATCAATATTGTGGAAGCCTTGCCACTTGATGGTTTTGAGCAAGTGATTGAAATTGGCCCAGGCGATGGTGTGCTTTCAAAATATTTGCTTGACAGATATGAGAATATCAAGTTTTTTGATGTAGATCAAGAATCGATTACGCACCTCAAGAATGCATATCCAATGCATCGCGATAAGTTTGTTTTACAAGATTTTATTGCCTTTAAGCCATCCGTTCAAACGGCTGTCATTGGTAATTTCCCATATAATATTTCCTCTCAAATCGTTTTTCATATCCTTGATCATAAAGAGCTTTTCCCTGTAATGGTGGGCATGTTTCAAAAAGAAGTTGCTAAGCGCATTGCATCACCTCCAGGTTCAAAAGAGTATGGAATTTTAAGTGTGCTTACACAAGCTTATTACGAGCTCGAATACCTTTTCACGGTGGATGAACATGTGTTTGAACCCGCACCAAAGGTTAAGTCTGGTGTAATTACCATGAAACGCAAGGCAAATCTCACCCTTGATTGCGATGAAAAATTCTTCAAAGCCTTGGTTAAGAAAGCGTTCAACCAAAGGCGAAAAATGCTTCGCAATTCTGTGAAGGAACTTCTGAATGAAGAGAATATTAAGCTTGTGCAAAATTATTTGGAAATGCGCCCTGAACAGCTTCATTTTACTGACTTTGTAGCGATTTCGAAGGCATTATTCCCAAGATAATTTAATACTACATTTGGTCCTTTATTTACAGCGTTTCCATGCAATTTGAGCTAACTAGAAAATACCTTGATGATCTTCGAGAAGCTATTCTTCTAAACAATGAAGAAACCTTGCTCGATTTGGTCACCGATCTGCATGCTGCGGATATTGGGGAGATTTTGAGTGAGCTCGATACCCAAGAAGCTACCGTGCTTTACAAAGTGCTGGATGCTAATATGGCTTCTGATGTGCTCACGTACATGGAAGAAGAAGAGCGCGAAAACTTCCTTAGATCACTGTCTTCCAAAGAAATTGCGGAGCAGTTTATGGACAACCTTGACAGTGATGACGCTGCCGACATGCTTAGCATGTTTCCGCAAGAGCAGAAGGAAGAGATCATTTCAATGATCGAGGATAAGCAGCAAGCAAGGGATATTGTTGATCTTTTACACTATGAAGAAGGCACTGCAGGTGCGCTCATGGCAAAATAGCTTATTGCTGTAAACATAAATTGGTCAGTATCTACTACCGTAAAAGAAATGCGCAAGCAAGCTGAGGCAATTGATCAGGTCTTTACGGTGTATGTAGTAGATGACGATGATATTTTGGTAGGAAGACTACCCTTGAAAAAGCTTTTAATAACTCCGCTAAAAGCGCAAATTGCCGATATCTACGACCCTAAAATTCGCTCCGTAAAAGTGGATGCAGATCAAGAGGATATTGCCAATATCATGGAGAAATACGACTTGGTTGTGCTGCCCGTAGTTGATGAGCTTGGTCGCCTTCAAGGCCGCATTACCATTGATGATGTGGTAGATGTGATCAAAGAAGAAGCGGAGAAAGATTACGCACTTGCTTCGGGTATTTCTGGTTCGGTAGAAAGCACCGATTCTATTTACACGCTTACCCGCGCACGCTTGCCGTGGCTGTTGATTGGCCTGTTTGGTGGTGTAATGGGCGCACGTGTTATCGAACTTTACGAAGGCGATTTGCAGCTTTATCCTGAAATGGCTTTTTTTATTCCATTAATTGCCGCTATGGGCGGAAATGCTGGAGTACAAAGTTCAGCCATCATTGTGCAAGGGTTAGCCAATAATTCCTTGGGTTTTTCTGGGCTTGGCGCAAAGTTGGGCAAAGAATTTATGGTCGGTTTAGTGAATGGCTTGGTGTGTTCGCTGCTCATTTTCGGCTATAATTTTTTCTTTAATGATTCTATGAATTTGAGCATTACAGTAAGCTGTGCATTGCTTTCTGTTGTGGTGTTTGCAACGCTCTTCGGCACCTTTGTTCCGCTGGCTTTAGATAAATATGATATTGATCCAGCATTGGCTACAGGTCCATTTATTACCACAGTAAATGACGTCTTAGGCTTATTTATTTACTTCTGGATTGGTCATATTTTCTATATTCAACCATGAAGTCGATTTTTTTAACGGTTCTTTTTAGTGCAATTACGCTTGTTTCTGTTTTTGCTCAAGGCAGAAAATTACCCGATATCAGTTTTCAAGAACGAAGCATAGAATATGCGAATGCAAACCGCGGATATAATGATGATAACCAATACACGGATACACTTCAAGATGAAGCAATTGTGCGCCAATTGGCAGCTATATTGATAAAGAATGAAGCGATCGTGATTCAAATCATTGGGCACACTGCCATAAATGAATCTAGCGACTTAGGCCAGCAACGTGCACAAAAAGTATACGAAGCGCTTGTTGCCGAAGGCGTTGACAGCGCTAGGCTTTCAGTGCTGAATGCGGCTCATGAATCGCCAGCTATTAGCGATGATATTCTGTTCAGCCAACCAACGCCCGAAGAAAAAGAAGCGGTCAATCAAAAAAACCGAAGGGTAGAAATTAAGGTAATTGGTAATCGCGAAGAATGAAGGTAGTTATCGCAGATACTATTCATCCATCGTTGCAAAATCAGCTTACAGAAGCCGGTTATCATTGCGTTGATTGTAGTTTGAGTAGCGATGAAGTATTCAAAGCAGAGCTTGCCCATGCGCAAATTTTAGTGATTAGAAGTCGTCAAGTAATTGACGCAAATTTCATCGATCAATTTCCCGAATTGGAGATGATTGCTCGTGTTGGAGCAGGTTTAGAACACATAGATGTTGCGCATGCCAAAGGCAAGGGTATTCACATTTTAAGTAGCCCAGAAGGTAATAGACAAGCAGTGGCCGAACACGCGCTTGCCATGTTGCTAAACTTGTTTAATCATCTCAATGCAAGTGATGCTGAAGTGCGAAAAGGTTTGTGGCTGCGCAAGCAAAACGAAGGTGTCGAGCTTCAAGGAAAAACCGTTGGTATTGTTGGTGTTGGCAACACAGGTAGCGCTTTCGCGAAAGTGATTTCGGGCTTCGGTGTTAGCATCTTGGGTTACGATAAATACAAGTCAGGTTTTGAATACGAAGCCACTATGGATCAGCTTTTTGCGGAAGCAGATGTAGTGAGTTTGCACTTGCCTATGACCGATGAAACACATCAATTAGTGAATGAGCAATGGCTTGCGAAATTTAAAAAGCCGATCTATTTGATCAATACGGCTCGTGGCAATTTGGTGAAGATGGAAGACTTGCTTTCAGCGTTGAAATCGGGTAAAGTGCTTGGCGCTTGTTTAGATGTATTGCCCTACGAAACCAAAAGCCTAAAAATGCCTCCTTTAGAAGACTTGCCAGAAACCGCCAAGACACTTTTTGCTCAGCCAAATGTGCTTTTGAGTCCGCACACGGCTGGCTTAACAGCGCAGAGTTACGAGAAACTTTCTTCCATATTAGCTGACAAGATTATTGCCCATTACCGCGCATAAGCAGGCGCATGGTGTGTCGGGTTTTTTGCTCTAAAAGCACTTCTTTTCCTTTAATCAATTCTTGCACAATGGCTTGGTTATAATGCCTAATGGTCATTAGTTCAATGCCTTCGTTATATAGCACTTGGTAGTCGCGCTGCAGGTTTTCAACCAAGTCTTTCACTTTCGAAGGGTGATTATTTACACTCACCGAAAAGCTGATGGCACTGTTTTGCATCGTTTGAATTTTCAGTTTATGTTTTGCAAATCGGTTGAAAATATCACTGATGTGTTCTTCTACAATAAACGAGAAATCGCGCGTAGAAATCGACAACAAAACCTGATCTGTTTTGAAAATATAGCTGGGTATTTTGCTGTCTTCAGAAGTGTTTTCGTTGATGATGCTACCCGCCAAACTCGGATCTAAAAAACTCTTGATGTAAAGTGGAATATGCTTGTTTTCAAGCGGTTTTATGGTTTTTGGATGGATGACCGATGCACCATAATAACTTAGTTCAACTGCTTCTTTATAAGAAATGTTTGGCAGTAGCGATGTGTTGCTAAAGTGTTTCGGGTCGGCATTGAGCATTCCGGGCACATCTTTCCAAATGGTAACCGAATCTGCTTGTAAGCAATAAGCAAAAATAGCTGCACTAAAATCGCTTCCTTCTCTACCTAAGGTGGTCATTCGGTTGTGATCTCCACCACCAATAAAACCTTGCGTAAGCACAATGTTTGATGTTTTACGTTTCCACATTTCCGTCACTTTATGTTCGGTAGTTTCCCAATCTACCCGCGCATCGCGGTAGTTGTTGTCTGTATGAACCAACTTTCGGGCGTCTTGCCAATCTACTGCTACACCAGCACTGTTTAAGTAACTCGCTATGATTTTCGTGCTCAAAATTTCGCCCAGCGATACAATTTGATCATAAATGAAATCGTACTCAGAGCCGCCATCTTGTTCTAAAAAAGTAAAAGCGTAGGCTTGAATTTTATCCAAGGTTTCTATGGCTTGCGGATCGTTTTCGCCCACCAATTCGCGCAAAGCGGTTTTGTGAAAATCAAAAACTTCGGTCAACTGATCTTTCCAAGCTTGGTCGCTGGTAAAGGCATTCACCACATTTTCAAGCTTATTGGTGGTTTTGTCCATGGCGCTCACCACCACGAGCAATTCGGTGTTGCCAAAATGTGCTACAATCTCTTTTAGGTTTTGAATGCCTTGCGTGTTTTTTACAGAAGCACCGCCAAATTTGAATATGTTCATCGCGAAAGTTTCCCGAAAATTAGAAATGAACAAAGGTCAAAAAGCACCTTCGTGAAAATGCTTTCAAATACCAAATGTTGGTTAAGAAAGGTGGGTTTTATTCCCAATTAAAACGGCCGTTAAACCATTCTTTTGAAATTTCAGCCTCGTGCTTTTCGTAAAATTTGATGGCCGATTCATTCCAATCTAGCACTTGCCAGCCCATGCGTTTCAAGCCTTCGCGCTCGGTTTTTTCTTTCAGCGCAAGCAAAAGTGCAGAGCCAATACCAAGTTGACGCGCTTCGTTTTTTACCACCAAATCTTCCAAGTAAAGGAATTTACCTTTCCAAGTTGAGTAGGCGTAATAATAAAGTGCGATGCCCATTATTTCTTGGTCTACTTCTGCCACCAAAAACTCAAATAATGGTCGTTCGCCAAAACCATCGGTTTTTAAGATTTCGGGCGTAATGATCACTGCATCTGGCTCTTTTTCAAACTCGGCCAATTCCTTAATCATCTGATAGAGCGCTACCACATCATGCTCGTTTCCTTTTCTTATTTTGATCGACTTTTCCATGTAAGTTTTATTCATTTTTGAGCAATGAGAACGAGGGTTGATGTTGCAATTATCCGCAATTTAATGGTGCTAACCATGATGATGGTAGGTATTTGCGCAAGCGCACAAAACAAGCGTTTCAGAAGCATAACTAC